>JAGQJJ010000359.1 GCA_020430675.1 Myxococcales bacterium | reverse complement strand
GTGTACGGCGTGGGGTTGGTGCACGATGGCGAGCAGATCTTCGCCACGCGGCATTTGCAGCGCGAGCTGGCGACGCTGATCGAACGGCGCATCGGGCAAGGCGCGTTTGGACCGGGCACGCCGCTTTGGTCGTGGCTGTCGGGCGAGGTGGCGCCGGCGCGGCATGCGCCGATGCGCGGCTTGCGGGCGCCGCGGCCGTTGACCGAGGGCCAGCGCGAGGTGGCCGAGCTGTTTCTGGGCTCGAACCTGACCGCGGCGCAGGGGCCGCCGGGCACCGGCAAGACCGAGCTGATCGGCAATCTGGCGGCGGCGGCGCTGGTCGAGCGCGTGCGCGGATTTGTCGACGGCGGGCGCATGGATCGCGGGCCGATGGTGGTGGCGAGCACCAATAACCGCGCGGTCGACAATGTGCTCGAACCGCTGGCGGCGGGCGATTGGCCGGGGCCGCCGCTGGGGTTGCGCGTGGGCAACCTGGAGGTGACCGCGACCGCGACCGTCGAGCTGATCGGGCGCACGCTGAACTGGCTGGAAGCGCATTCGACCGATGCCGTGACCGCCGAGGCGGCGCTCGATGCGGAAAAAGCGGCGTTCAACGGGGCGTTTGAGGCGCTGACCGACGCCGACGCGCCGCGGGTGCGGGCGCTGGCCGACGCCGACCGGCAGGCCGAGCTGGCCGAACGGGTCGCGGCCCACGAAGCGGCGCTGGCCGATGGGCCGGCCGATGCGCCGACGCTGCGCCCGCTGCTGACCGAGGCGATCGAGGCGCTGACCGGGCTGGTGGGCAAGCTGGAGTCGCTGGAGCGAGTGCTCGATGGCCGGCGGACCGAGGTGCTGGCGACCGTGCTCGATCGCTGGCGGCGCATTGCGAAACGGTAGGGCAAGCGGCTCGATGAAGCCCTGGAAGCCCTGTCGGTGCCGTCTCCCGAGCTGGGGCTGCCGCCGCCCACGCCAACCGGCGGCGATGTGGCGCAGTACCTCGAAGATTGGGAAGCGGCGCTCGACGACGCCATCGCCACCTGCCGCGAGGTCAAGACCGCGCTGCTCGACCGGCGCGAGCGGCTCGATCGGGCGGCGAAGCTGGCGGGTCTGCAAGATGAACTGGCGGTGGCCCGCGCCCGCGAGACGGCGAGCGGCGAGCCGGCGGCGGCCGAGCTGCACTTTGCGGTCTTTCTCGCCGCCTGCCGAGTGCGCGCGGCGTGGGCGGTGGTGAACGCCGAGCCCTTGCGCTCGGCCCTGGCGCGCGCGCTCGACAGCCTCGCCGAGCGCCGCGGGTTGCGGCGGCTGATCGACGATGACGTCGACGCGGGCGACTGGCTGTTGCAGCTCTTCCCGGTGCTGGGCTCAACGCTGCTCTCGCTGGGCAATGTGCTGGCGCCGGCGCCGCGCTGCATCGATCGGCTGGTCATCGATGAGGCCGGGCAGTGCCATCCGGCCTATGCCGTCTCGGGCCTGCTGCGGGCGCGGCAGGCGCTGCTTATCGGCGACGTGCATCAGCTTGAGCCGGTGATTCGCCTGGCCCGCGACGACGAAGCGCGGCTGCGGCGGGCGGCGCGCATCATGGTGCGCAACGTGCGGCTCGGCCCGTTTCGGGTCGTCGAAGGCGGCACGTCGTCGGCGCAGGCGCTGGCCGATCAGGCGGTGGCCACGCGGCCCACGCTGCGCGATCATTTTCGGTGTCAGGCGCCGATCATCGGCTTGTCGGACGCGCTGTGCGGCTATGCGCTGCGGGTGCGCACGCCGCCGCCGAGCGGGCCGTCGCCGCTGCCCGGTCCGGTGCTGATGGTGCCGGTCAACGGCGAGCAGACCCGCCAGCGCGGCAGCTGGCACAACCCGGTCGAGGCGCAGGCGGTGCTGGCGCTGCTCGACGGGCTCATCCGCGGCGGCGTCGAGTGGGGCCAGATCGCGGTGATCACGCCGTATGTCGGCCAGCTCGATGCGCTGCGCGAGGCGCTGCGGCGGGCACGAGTGCCATTGGAGGCCACCGGCGCCGCCGACGCGCTCGATCTGTTCGACGGCGCGGGATTGGCCACGGGCACGGTGCACCGCTTTCAGGGCGGCGAGCGCCGGGTGGTGATCTTCTCGACGGTCATCACCCGCCCGCGCTCGCTCGGCTTCCTCAACGCGCGGGTCAACCTGGTCAACGTCGCCGTCTCGCGGGCCCGCGAGCATCTGGTGGTCGTCGGCGATCCCACCGTGCTGCGCCAGGGCCGCTTCACACGCCTGCTCGTCGAGCGCGCCGCGCCGTTGCGGATCGGGCCGGGCGCCGTGTGATACAAGGCCCTCAAGGACTTTTGAGGGGTCACCATGCGCGCGCGAAGTCTTCTGCTGATGGGGCTGTTGCTCGGCGGCTGCCTGAGCGATCCCGAGCTGCCCGAATGCCCTGAGTTTCCGCGCGACACGCCCGAGTGCGCCGAGTACTGGCGGACGCATGATGACGGCGGCACGCCGATGGACGCGCGGGCCGCTGATGAGGGCCCCGCCGATGATCGCGGCCTGCTCGACGGGCCACCGGCCGATTCCGCGATCGACGCGGCGACCGACGGGCCGCCCGACCCGCCCGATGAAGGCGGCGGCGACTGCACGCCCGAAGAGACCAGGTCTTGCGGCGACGCGGTGGGTGCCTGCATCGCCGGCACCAGCGTCTGCGGGCCCGACGGCCGCTGGGGCGAGTGCGAGGGCGCCATCGGCCCCGAGGCCGAGCGCTGCAACGGCGAGGACGACGACTGCGACGGCATGGCCGACGAGGCGCTCACCCGCGAGTGCCCGGGCGTCGAGTCGGCTTGTGGGCCGGTAAGCGAGTCGTGCATCGCCGGCGTGTGGACGGGCTGCGCCGACGTGGTGCTCATCGAAGACGAGATCTGCGACGGCGAAGACAACGACTGCGACGGCGAAATCGACGAGGACGTGACGCGCCCGTGCGGCAGCGACCTCGGCCTCTGCACCGCGGGCGTCGAGCGCTGCTTTGCGGGCGAGTGGAACCTGTGCGACGCCGAGCTGCTGCCCGGCGCGCAGGAAGAGGACTGCGCCGGCGGTTGGGATGACGACTGCGACGGCACGGTCGACGAGGGCTGCGTCTGCGCCGAGGGCGCCCGGCGAGATTGCGGCGATCACTCGGTGGGCGCGTGCCGGCAGGGCACCCAGACGTGCAACGGCAACGAGTGGGGCGCTTGCGAGGGCGCGGTCGGACCGGTGCCCGAGATCTGCAACGGCGCCGACGATGACTGCAACGGCACGGCTGACGACGTGGACGGTCTGGGCGCGGAGTGTACCGCGGGCACGGGCGCCTGCCAGTCCATGGGTCATCGCATCTGCGCCGCGGTCGGCGGCGCGCTGGTCTGCGACGCCCAGCCGGGCGAGCCGTCGCCCGAGACGTGCAACAACATCGACGATGACTGCGATCGCACCACCGACGAAGACATCTCGCCCTATAGCACCGGCGAGCTGATCCTGGGCGACGCGTGGAGCGGCGTGAGGCCCGCCATCGCCGCGCACCAGGGCCAGTTCGCCGTCGGCTGGGTGCAGATTCAGCGGCGCGCCGATGGCGACTTCTACAACGTGGCCGTGCAGCGCTTCGACCGCACCGCGCGCTTCAACAACGAGCCCATCCTGCTCGCGGGCGGGGCCAGCTCGATCAGCGCGATCACGGTGCTGCCCGCCAATACGCGGGCGCTGACCGGCTTTGTGGTGATCTGGAGCGAGACCCGCGCGGCGGCGCGCGGCGCGCCGGAGATCCCGGCGATTCGGGCGTCCTATATCTCGCTCGCGGGGGCGGTCAACGAGCCGGTCACCGTCTTCGACACCGGCCCGGCGCTCAGCCTCGATGGCGTGGCCACCGAAGCCGGCGTCGGCCTGGCGTGGGCCCAGAGCGGGCGCGCGACCAGCGTGTACTTCGGGCAGATCGACTGGGTGGCGGGCCCGCAGGGCACGACGCTGGTCGCGGGCGATCTGACCTCGCCGGCGACCAACCCGTCGGTCAGCCATAACGGCCGCAGCTTCGGCATCGCCTACAACCTGGCCAACCGGTTGGGCATCAACAGCGTCCGCTATGCGCTCATCGTCGACGCCGCCGTGCGCACCGATGTCGAGGTGGCCCCCACCCCCGCCGCGCGCCCCTGGATGCGCTGGACGCGCTACGGCTACGCGGTGGTGTACGACGCCTCGAACGGCGGCCAGCGCGACGTGATGCTCAACTACCTCGGCGAAGAGGGCGACCGCACCTTCGATGCGCCGCTCGCGCTCTCGACTGGCCGCGCCGACGCCTACGCGCCGGTGGTGACGTCGCGCGGCGTCGATGAGCTGGGCGTCGCCTGGGAGGACACCCGCAATGGCGACCGGCAGCTCTACTTCGAGCGCGCGGTGGCCGAGGTCGATGGCCCGACGGTGCGCCTGACGCTGGCGCAGGAGATCGCGGTGAGCGGTCGCGCCGGCCCCTCGACCGACGCGGCGGTCGCCACCGACGGCGACGTCTACGTGGCGGTGTGGCTCGACGCCCGCAACGGCTCGCAGGTCTATGTGCGCGTCGGCCCGTTCGGCTGCCCCACCGCGCCCGACCGGCTGGGCATCGCCGGCCCCGCAGGCGCCGCCCCCCTGCAATGACGCGCATCGCCGCCGGTCAGCGTATGATGGCGCGCAGGCTCGCCGCGCTGGAGGTCCGATGCGTCGTCTGCCTTTGTTGATCGGTGGGCTCGCCGCCACGCTCGCCACCGGTTGTCTGAGCACCCCCGAGTTGAAGGGCTGCGCCGAGTATCCGCGCGATACGCCCGAATGCGCGGAGTACTGGGCCAATCGCGCCGACGAAGGGGCCGAGGCGGGGCCGGCGGATGTTGGCCCCGACACGGGTCGGCCCGACGACGCGGCGGTCGATGAGGGCCAGCCCGCCGATGCTCGACCCGACGCCGCCTGGCCGGCCGATGGCGGGCCGATCGATGGCCCGCTCCCCGACGATGCGACACCCGACGATGCGGCGATCGACGCCGCACCGACCGATGGTTGGGTCGACGGCCCGCCCGACATGGCGCAAGGCGAGTGCCAACCCGGCGACACCATCGCCTGCGGCACCGACGTCGGCGCCTGCGAGTCGGGCGTGCTGCGCTGCGACCAGAACGGCCACTGGTCAGAGGAC
>JAGQJJ010000358.1 GCA_020430675.1 Myxococcales bacterium | reverse complement strand
CTGCCGACTTCTGGATCGGCCAGCTCGTCGCGCGGCTCCAGGCCCAGGGCGTGGCCAGCGAGACCGCCCTGCTCATCACTGGCTCGGTCGGCAACGAACTGCGCGAGCAGGGCGGCTTGGGCGACGGCCACGCGCTCGTGCCCGAGGTCTTCCAGGTGCCGCTCATCCTCTGGCACCCCGCCCTCGGCACCCGTCGTTTGCGCCCGGTCGCGCGCGGCGGCGATCTGGTCGACGTCGCCTCGACCGCGCTCGCGCTCGTCGGCGCCGCCCCGCCGGCCAACTGGCCGGGCCACGACGTCACCGGCTCGCTGCTCAACGGCCTGCCCTTCACCCCGAAGCCCAGCGGCGCCCGCCTCGGCAACCAGGTCGCCGCGCGTTACGGCACTTACCTGCTTCGCGGCGTCGGCAATCGCGACCTGCACCTCTGGCAGTTGAACGACACCGAAGCCACCGAGCTTGAAGGCCCCTGGCCCATCGCCATCCGCACGCTGCGCGACAGCATGCTCGACGAGCCCTGAGCCCTCGCAGCCCCAGGGGAAGTCCCCCCTGCTGCGCCAGGCGATGCGCCGCAATCGGCGGCGTTCCTCACCGCTCGGCGCAGCGCTGCTACGCCCTCGGGTTCTGCTCGCGTTGCGATCGATCGCATCCACGCTTGACATCGAAGGGCGACATCACTAGCCTCCCGAGGCTTCCGATCCGCCCAGGCGGGTCGAGTCCACGCAAATCTGCAGGAGAAGCCAGTCCATGGCGGTTCACATCAGGCTGCAGCGGTTCGGCGCGAAGAAGCGCCCGTTCTACCGCATCGTCGCCGCCGACTCGCGCGCGAAGCGGGACGGCCGCTTCATCGAGCAGCTCGGCACCTACGATCCGATGAAGGATCCGGTCGAGCTTCGCATCACCGCTGACCGCCTTGAGCATTGGCTCTCGGTCGGCGCCAAGCCCAGCGACACGGTCGCGAGCCTCATCCGGCGCCACCGCCGTACCCAGGCCTCCGCCGAAGCCGCGAGCTGACCTCGATGCAATCGCTGCTCGCGTTCATCGTCGAATCCCTGGTCGATGACCCCGACGCCGTCCAGATCACCGAAGGCGATCGGCGCGGCGACCCCGTGTTGCGCGTCAGCGTCGCCGAGGCCGATCGCGGCACCATCATCGGTCGCCAGGGCAAGACGATCCGGGCCATCGAGACGGTGCTCGCCGCCGCGTCGCCCGGCGCGGCGCCGGCCATCGAAGTCGCAGACTGACGTGCCATGCTGGTCGAGTTCGGCCGATTCGGGCGCCCGCACGGCGTCCGCGGAGAAGTGCGGTTCTGGCCGCACAACCCGGCCAGCGCGCTGCTGACCGCCGGGCGTCGCATCGCCGTGGGCCCGGATCCTGATCGGGCGCGCTCGGTCGAGATCGACGCCCTGCGCTTCGACGCCAAAGGCGCGGTCGTGCACCTCGTCGGGGTCGACGATCGCGACGCGGCCGCCGGGCTCAACCACCAGCGTTGGTTCGAACCGCGCGAGGCCTTCCCGCCGCTGGCTGATGACGAAGTCTACGCCTGCGACCTGATCGGCCTCACCGCGCGTCGGCTCGACGGTCAGCCCATCGGGCGCGTCATCGACGTGCTCAACAGCGGTCCGCACGACCTGTTGGTCATCGACGACGGCAAACGCGAACACCTCGTGCCCAACGTGGAAGCCTTCGTCAAACGCATGGACTTCGACGCCCGCGAGATCGTGATCGAGCCCATCGCCGGCCTGCTCGACGAGGGGGACGCCGAGTGATGCGGTTTGTCGTGCTCACGCTCTTCCCCGGCATCGTGCAGGCCTACGCCGGCGAGGGCATCCTCGCGCGCGCTGTCGAGCGCGGCGCGGTGCAGGTCGAGACGGTCGACATTCGCGACTTCACCGACGACCGCCATCGCACCGTCGACGATGTACCCTTCGGTGGCGGCGCGGGCATGGTGATGAAGCCCGAGCCCATCGCCCGCGCGATCGAATCGGTCGGTCCGGTCGACGCCCGCGTCTTGCTGACGCCGAGCGGCCGACCCTTTGAGCAGGCCGACGCTCACCGCTACGCGAAGCTCGACTCGGTGCTGTTTCTGTGCGGTCGCTACGAGGGCGTCGACCAGCGCATCCGCGACGATTTCATCGATGACGCCCTCTCCGTCGGCGACTACGTGCTCTCGGGCGGCGAGCTCGCCGCGCTTGTGGTGCTCGACGCAACGATGCGTCTCTTGCCCGGGGTGCTGGGCAACGCCGATTCACTCAGCAGCGAGTCGTACACCGATGGACTGTTGGAGCACCCGCACTATACTCGCCCCGCGCAATGGCGGGGTCGGCCGGTCCCCGAGGTGCTGCTCAGCGGCCACCACGGCCGGGTCGGCGAATGGCGCCGCCGTGAATCGCTGCGGCGCACCGCCCGGTTGCGACCGGACCTCTTGCAGAAGGCGTCGCTGACGCCCGCCGAAGAACGATTGCTGCTCGACCTGGGGTCGAGCCCGAACCGCGAGGAGACCTGACCCATGAACGCATTGGCCGCCATCGAGAAGCGGTACCTCCGCAGCGACCTGCCCGCCTTCCGCGCCGGCGACACCGTGCGGGTCAACGTGCGCATCAAGGAAGGCGACAAGGAGCGCGTGCAGGCGTTCGAGGGCATCTGCCTGCGCCGCCACAACGGCGGCAGCCGCTCCACCTTCACCGTCCGCAAGGTGAGCAACGGCATCGGCGTCGAGCGCATCTTCCCGCTGCACAGCCCCATGCTCGAGAGCATCGAGGTCGTGCGCGAGGGCCGCGTCCGCCAGGCGCGCATCTACTACCTGCGGGAGCGCTTCGGCAAGGCCGCCCGCATCAAGGCCCGCCGCCAGAACTGACGGTGGCCCGCGCGCGCGCCGCGACGGACCAGCTTGGCCTGTTCGGCGCCCCGCCGCCGCGCGACGCCCCGATCGGCGCCGTCGAAGCCTGGCTGCTCGAGACCGGCCGTCTGCCGGCGGTCGGCCTCGACGAAGCCGGCCGTGGACCGCTCGCCGGCCCGGTGGTCGCCGCCGCTGTTGTATTGCCCGACGGCAAGCTGCCCGCGGCGCTGGTCGACCTCGACGACAGCAAGGCGCTGTCGGCCGTCGCGCGGGAGCGACTGGCGCGCGCCATCCGCGAGGCGGCGCTGGCCACCGCCGTGGTCGCCGTGCCGCCGGCCGAGATCGACCGCATCAACATCCTCGAAGCGACCCGACAAGCGATGCGGCGTGCCCTCGCCATCGCCGCGCGCCGGTTGGGCCGACCCACCGCCCTGCTGCTTGTCGATGGCCACCTTCCGCTCCCGGCCTACCTCGGCGACCAGCTCCCACTGGTCAAAGGCGACGGCCGAAGCTGGCACATCGCCGCCGCCAGCATCATCGCCAAGGTGGTGCGCGACCGCTTGATGGTCATCGCCGAACGCGACCACCCCGGTTATGGCTTCGCCGTGCACAAAGGCTATGGCACCCGCGCCCACCGCGCCGCCCTCGCCCGCCTCGGCCCGTGCCCGCTGCATCGCCGCTCCTTCCGCTGGAGCCCGCCCAATGACTGAACGGCGCGCCCGCGGCGACCGGGCCGAACAGCTCGCCGTCGACCACCTGGTCGCGACCGGCCATGCGATTGAAGCCCGCAATTGGAGTTGCCGCGAAGGTGAACTCGACATCGTCGCCCGCCGCGGTGACGTGCTGGTGATCGTCGAAGTGCGCTCCGCCAGCACCGACTGGCTGCGCAGCCCCACGGTCACCGTCTCCGCCGCCAAGCAAAAGCGCGTCGCGCGCGCCGCCGAACGCTATCTCGCCGTCTGCCGTGGCGCCCGTCGCGACCTGCGCTTCGATGTCATCGGCGTGCGCTTCGTGCCCGATGGCCCGCCCCAGATCGAACACATCGAAAATGCCTTCACGGCGCCATGGGCATACTAAGCCGCGCACCGGCAGCGCGCCGGCGAAACAGAACGGAACGAAAGGGAATTCAGCAGCCCACCCGGCATGGGCAGGCCCGCATCACCGAGCGGCGTCGCCGCTCTTGACGCAGTAGCACTCGGGGATGAAGTTGCCGCTTGGCGTGCAGATATCGGGCTCGAGATCCTTGTCGCCGATCAGCGGCCGGCAGACCGCGCTGCCCTGGCAGTCCTCATCGGCCTCGCACCGCTCGCTGCAATACGAATCCGAGCCTCGATAGACCAGGCAGATCCGCGTCTCGCAGCCAGCGAAGTTCTTGACCGCGCAGGACGCCTTCGAGTCCATGCGGACCCGGTTCTCGTCGTCGCTCTCTTCTTCCGACGCCGCGGGGTCGCAGGCCCGGCGAAACTCTTCGCTGGTGGGCAGCGTGCACGGCTCGCCGAAAGTGTTCTCGCAGCCGCTCAGCACCCCGCCCGCAGCCACCAGCAGCAGAGCGATCGAGCAAATCGTCAAGCGCATGGACATCCTCGGTCTCGATTCCGTGGCCCTCGGCAAGGCCGAGGCGACCGCGCCATCGTAGCGCGGCTCGGGCCCCTGTCAACGCTGATGCCGACACCGGCAACGCGATCTGCGGCCCCTACTCTACGCGGCCAGCCCCATTCGCGGCAAGACTACGCAGCACACGGCGCGCCCGGGCATCGCCGTGAATTCCTTTGCGTTCACTGCCCCACGCCCTTATAAGGTCTGAGGTGTCCCGGTCTTCCGCCTCCGCATCCCGCGGCGGTCTGCGGTCAGTGCGGGCCGTCGCTCCTGGCGGTTTCGAGGGCCGCGTCTCAAGGAGGGACATTTTGATGCGCCATCGCCTGCCGATCCTCCTCTTGCTGGTCGTCCTGCCGGTCGTCGCCGTCGCTCAGGACACGATGACTTTCGCACCGATCAGCGTCGAAGAGGACAAGGAGGCCCAGGCCGAGCTCGAAGAGGCGCTCAAGGCGTACAAGAACGATGACTTCTTGCGCGCGAGCCTCATCCTCTACCGCCTCGTCCAGCGCAACGAGGTCGCGGTCAGCCCGTACGAGCAGAAGGCCGAATACACGCTGGGCAAGACGCTGTATCGCCTGGGTCTCTTCCAGGCATCGGTCGGCTACTTCGACCGCGTCGTGCAAGCGGGCCCCGAGCATCGCTACTACAAGGCCACCTGCAAGTGGCTCTACTACCTCTCGCGCAAGATCTCG
>JAGQJJ010000035.1 GCA_020430675.1 Myxococcales bacterium | reverse complement strand
AACCGGCGGCGCCGCATCGACCGGCGGCGCCGCATCGGGGGGCGCCGAGTCGTCCGGTGGCGCGGCGTCAGGCCGGCCGCGGTCGACGGTCGGGATCGCGTCGTTTGCAGGACCCTCGTTGTCGGCCATGTCGACCGGCAACGCATCGCCTTCTTTGCCCGGGCTGACCGGGTCCGCGCAGGCGAGCAACATCAACACGCCCAGGGCGAATGGCCAACGCCTCATGCCTCACCCTCCTGGCCGATAGGGTGGCGCTGTTGCCAGGTTTGCGTCAACGGGGATGCGAGGGCCCGCGCGGGCGCGGCGCGGCTTGCCCCGGTCGCCGGCCCGCCCGTATCATCGCGGCCGTCAAGGGGAGGATGACAGTGACTGGCAACAAAACCCGACCCACCACGCGCCGCGCGTTGGCTTCCCGCCGGACCGCCGGCCTTCTCGGCGGCCCACCCGCGCTCTGGATCGGGCTCGTCTGCCTGATCGGGCTCACGGGCTGCCCCGAAGACAGCCCCGATGATGGCCTGCCGACCGATACGGGGATGGCCGAGCAGACCCAATGCACCGACGGCATCGACAACGACGGCGACGGCCGCATCGACGGGAGCGATCCCGGCTGCGCCAACGCTCAAGATGACGACGAGGCGGACGACCCGGCGCCGGTGCAATGCGCCAACGGCGTCGACGATGACGGCGATGAGGCCATCGACTACCCGGCCGACCCGGGCTGTGCCTCGGCCGACGATGACGATGAGTCCGATGATCCGGCGCCGCCGGCCTGCGCCGATGGCATCGACAACGATGGCGACGAGCTGATCGACTTTCCGTCCGATCCCGGCTGCGCCTCGGCCTTCGACAACAACGAAGAAGACCCGCCGGCGCGGGCCTGCGCCGATGGCATCGACAACGATGACGACGGCTTCATCGATTACCCGGCCGATCCGGGCTGCGGTTCGCTCGACGATGACAACGAGACCGACGGCGGCGGCGGCCCGATTCGTCCGCAATGCGCCAACGGGCTCGACGATGACAACGACGGCCGCGTCGATCTGGCCGACCCGGGGTGCAGCAGCGTCGCCGACCCGCGCGAGGCCGAGGGGCCCGACTTCGAGACACCGCAATGCTCGAACGGCATCGACGATGACCGCGACAACATCATCGACTTCCCCTACGACCCCGGCTGTTCGGCGGCGGGCGACGACGATGAGACCGACAACGGCGTGCCGGTCTGCGGCAACGGCGCCGACGACGATGGCGACGGCGAGGCGGACTTCCCCCACGATCCCGGCTGCGCGGGCGTGGGCGACGGCGACGAGACCGATCCGGTCATCACGCCGCTGTGCTCCGACGGCATCGACAACGACAACGACGGGTTCACCGACTACCCCGATGACCGGGGCTGCGAGAGCGCGGCCGACACCTCGGAGGGCGGCGCCTGCGGCCGCACGTATCAGGCGGTCGAGGTGGTGCCCGGGCGCATCGTGCGCGGCGACTCGCGGCAGGCGCCGTTCGAGGCCGAGGGCTCGTGCGGCGGCCGCGGCGGCCCCGAGGTGGTTTTTGTCTACCGCGTCGAGCGGCCCATCGAAGCGCTGCGCATTCACACCGACGTCGAAGGCAACCAGCTCGAGTCGGCCATCTATGTGCGCCGCGGCTGCCTCGACGCCGCCTCTGAGGTCGCCTGCGTGCGCGAGCCGGTCAACGACGGCGTGGCCGCCAACGAGCTGCTGCTGCCCGCGCCGCGGGCCGGCGAGTACTATATCTTCCTCGACGCCGCCGCCGGGCGCGGCGGGCCCTTTGCGCTGCTGATCGAAGAGGTGCCGCTGGCGCAGTGCCTCAACGGTGAGGACGACGACGGGGACGGGCTGGCGGATTACCCCAACGATCCCGGCTGCTCGCGCGCCGATGACCGCGATGAGACCGACCCCCCCGAGCCGCCGCAATGCGCCGATGACGAAGACAATGACGGCGACGGCGAGGTCGACTTTCCGCTCGACGTGGGCTGCCAGTCGGCGGCCGACAACGACGAGGTCGACCTGTGCGGCCAAGGCCTGCGCACGCTGCTCTACCCGCTGGGCGCGCCGTTTGTCATCGACAGCACCGAGGGCGGCACCACGCAGTTCACCGGCTCGTGCGAAGCCAGCGCCGGGCCCGAGCGCATCTTCGTCTACGAGAACCCGATCAACGCCCGCCTGCGGCTGTCGGTCGACTTCGACGAGACCATCGCCCGCACCACGCTCTACGTGCGCACCAACTGCACGGGCGCGGGCAGCGAGGTGGGCTGCGACACGGGCGAAGGCGCCGAGTTGAAGGGCAGCGTGCAGATCGACCGCGCGCCGCCGGGCACCTATTACGTCTTTGTCGACCACCCGTTCGGCCTGGGCGGGCGCGTCAAGCTGGCGATCGACGTCGAGCGGCTGCCCCCGGGGTGCTCCGACCTGATCGACAACGACGCTGACGGCTTCACCGACAGCGACGACGTCGGCTGCGCGTCGCCCGACGACGAAGACGAGCGCGATCCGGGCCCCGGGGTGCGCCCGCCCGCGTGCTTCGACCGCGTCGACAACGACGACGACGGCCTCATCGACTACCCGTACGACCCCGGCTGCTCGGGCAAGGGCGACGAAGACGAGGCCGACCCGGCGGTGGCCCCCGAGTGCGCCAACGGCTTGGACGATGACGAAGACGGGCTGACCGACTTCCCCGCCGATCCCGGTTGCTCGGCCGCCGGCGACAACGTCGAGCTGGGCGACCGCCGGTCGCCGCAATGCACGAACCGCATCGACGACGACATGGACGGCCTGGTCGATTATCCGGTCGACCCGGGCTGCGCCGCGCCGGGCGATCTGAGCGAGGCCGATGACGACATGCCGCCGGCCTGCGCCGACGACAACGACAATGACCGGGACGGCCTCATCGACTTCCCGTTTGATCCCGGCTGCCGCGCCGCCGGCTTCAACAGCGAGGTCGATCCCGAGGTGCCGTACGCTTGCAGCAACGGCATCGACGACGATGGCGACGGGGTGACCGACTTCCCGTTCGAGCCGGGTTGCCAGTCGGCGGCCGATGACGACGAGACCAACGCCGCCTTCCCGCCGGCCTGCGCCAATAACATCGACGACGACGGCGACGGCCTGACCGACTTCCCCAACGACCGCGGCTGCCGGTTCCGCGGCGATACCAACGAGACCGACCCGTTCAACCCGCCGTCGCGCTGCGAGAACAGCATCGACGATGACGCCGACGGGCTGATCGACCTGCGGGATCCGGGCTGCCAGAACCGCGACGACGACGACGAGGCCGACCCGGCCGACGCGCCCGAATGCGGCAACAACATCGATGACGATGAAGACGGCTTGATCGACTGGCCCGACGACATCGGCTGCCAGGCGCGCGGCGACAGCCCCGAGTCGCAAGGTTGCCGCGATGGCGTGGTGGTCGAAGACATCGACATCGGTGGCGCGGTGCGTGCGGCCACCGTCGACGGCGGAGCCGACAATTACCGCAACATCTGCGGCGGTCGCGAGGCGCCCGATCGGGTCTATCGACTGATCGTCGACGAGCCGGGCGACTTGATGATCAGCGCCGACAACCCGGGCACCGACTACCCGGTCGTGCTCGCGGTCAGCCGCGACTGCGAAGAGCCGCGGTCGCTGTTGAGCTGCGCTGGCGACTTCCGCCGGCCCGACCCGACCGTCTTCCTGGCCAACGCCGAGCCTGGCGAGTACTACATCTTCATCGACGGCGGCGGCCCCGAGCGCTGGGTCGGCTCGGACGGGCCGATCAACCTGCCCGCCGACCCGCGGCAGTTCCGCGCCAGCAATGACCTGAACAATGACTGCTGGAGCGACGGCGGCAACGACGCCTTCGACTGCTACGGCCGCACCCAGGTGACCTTCGGCGGCGCCAGCACCGTGCTGGTGGTCAGCCCCGGCCAGCGCCAGGGGGCCGCGGGCGCCTACGCCTTCAACTACAACAGCGAGCTGGTCAGCAACGTCTGGCGGCTGCGGATGACCCCGTCGGAGCCCAACGACGAACGGCTGGTCACCATCACCGTCACCGGCAACCTGGGCAGCGACGGCGGCACGCAGGCCCAGCAGCCCCAGATTCAGTTCCAGGGCCGCCAGTTCGCCTACCTGTACACGACCGATGGCGGCCAGTTCGACCCGCCGGTGACCCACCTGCTGCTGCCCGGCGACCCCGACCAGCTCGGCAACGTCACCTACGCCAACGCGGGCGACAACGTGACCATCACGGCGCGCGACATCACGCTGCCGGCGACGTTCTACGTGGCGCTCTCGTACGCCGACCGCGCCCAGGTCATCCAGGCGGTGCTCAACGACATCGTCATCGAAGCGGGCGGCGGCGGCGCCGATGCACCGCGGGCGGGCAACTTCGAGCTGACGGTCGACGCCGAATAGGCGCTCAGCGCACGCCGAACCGGCGATCAGCGCACGGCAAAGAGGGCGGCCACCACCAGCAGTCCGCCCACCAACAAGGCCCAGACCCAGCCCGGCGGCCCGGAGCGGGCGATCACCATCGGCTCGTCGTCTTCTTCGTCGCGCTCGACGGGCGGCAGCGTGATCAGGCCCGAGATGGGCTTATGCGTCGGCGCCAGACGCGAGAGCACATCGTCGATCACGCGGATGACCGCCTCGGCGTTGGGCGGCCGATCCTCGGGCAGCTTGGCCATCATGCGGGCCACGATCGCCTCGACGGCGGGGTCGATGCCCAGCGAGGCCGACACCGCGTTGATCGGCTTGACCGTGTCGTGCAGGTGCGCCAGGTACAGCCCGTGCTCGGTGTCGGACTCGAACGGGCGCAGACCGGTCAACATCTCGTAGAGCAGAATGCCCACGGCGTACAGGTCGCTGCGGGCGTCGATCGGCTTGCCGAACGCCTGCTCGGGCGAGATATAGGCCGGCGTGCCCAGCCGCGTGCCAGGGATGGTGCCGATCTGCTGAATGCCGTAGCGCCCGCTCGGCCGCTCGCCCGGCTCCAGCGGCTCGCTTCCGGCCAGCATCGGGTCGAAGCGCGCCAGCCCGAAATCGGCCACCCGCACCACAAACTGCTCGCCAGCGACCTCGTCGAACAGCACGTTGGTCGGCTTGAGGTCGCGGTGCACGATGCCGTGCGCATGCGCTTCGTTGAGCGCCGCCAGGATCTGCCGCGTGATGCGCAGCGCCGCGACCTGCGTCAGCCGCCCGCCCTTGAGGCGATCCTCCAGCGTGCCGCCGTGCAGGAACTCCATCGCGATGAAGAGGCGGCCGCCTTCGAGGTGCCCGAAATCGACCAGCTTCACGGTGTTCGGGTGCCGCAGGCTGCTCATGATGCGCGCTTCGTTCATGAAACGCTGCAACTGGCGCTGCTCGCTGACCAGCGCCGGCAGCAGCACCTTGACCGCCACCAGGCGGCCCACCGGCTCCTGCCGCGCCCTGTAGACCGTGCCCATGCCGCCTTCGCCCACCCGGTCGAGGATGAAATAGCGGCCGGCGATCATCTGCCCGATGAGCCGATCCACCGGGGCCGATTTGGGAGGGCTCTGGGATCGCACGGCCGGACTATCTCGGATCAAGTCGGGTGAAGCGAGTGAAAAATCTGGCCCGACTGCGGCGTTGCCAAGACCCACGCCCCCCCTCGCCGGGCCTCGCGATCAGGCGGTCGCCTCTTCGGCGATCGCATCCGAGGCAGCCTCTGCCGCCGCCTGACCGGCGCGTGTCGACTTCGGCAACCAGCGGTCGAGCGCCGCGAGCAGCGCGTCCTTGCGCAGCGGCTTGGCCAAAAAGTCATCCATGCCCGCGTCGAGGCACCGCTCGCGATCGCCCTCCATCGCGTTGGCCGTCAGCGCCACGATCGGCCGCGTATAGCCCACCTCGCGCAGATGCCGCGTCGCTTCGTAGCCATCGACCTCGGGCATCTGGCAGTCCATCAGCACCAGATCAAAATGCCCGGCCAGCGCCGCGTCGATGCCCTGCCGGCCGTCGACCGCGCTCTCGATGTTGACCTGCAGCCGCGCCAGCAGCTTCTCGGCCACCATGCGGTTGACCGGGTTGTCCTCGACGACCAGCACCCGCGCGCCGGGGAAGACGGTGCGGGTCACCAGCGTCGTCTCGGGCTCGGGCACTTCATCGACGCGGGGCAGCGGCAGCGTGACGATGAACGTCGAGCCCGTGCCCAGCGCGCTCTCGGCGCGCAGCGTGCCGCCCATCTGCTCGACGAGCTGCCGGCTGATCGCCAGCCCCAGCCCGGTGCCCCCGTGCCGGCGCGTCGACGAGGCGTCGGCCTGGGTGAAGGGGTCGAAGATGCGCTCGACCTGATCGGAGGCGATGCCGATGCCCGAGTCGACCACCTTGAGCACCGTCTCGCCCCGCGCGTTCGACGAGACCCGCACCCGAATGCCGCCTTTGGTCGTGAACTTGATCGCGTTGCCGACCAGGTTGATCAGCACCTGCCGCAGTCGGAAGGCATCGCCGATGAGCCCGTCCGGCGCGTCCTCGCCCGGCTCGAACGACAATCGCAGCCCCTTGCCGCTCGCGCTGAGCGCAAAAAACTCAATCACCTCGCGCACGCTGCGGTGCAGGCTGAACGGCCGCGCTTCGAGCGCCAGCGCGCCCGCCTCGACCTTGGCCAGATCGACGATGTCATTGAGCAGGTGCAGCAGCGCCTGCGCCGAGCGATAGGCCACGTCGACCGACCGGCGCTGGCCCTCTGAGAGCGGCCCGTCGCGCAGCAGGTCGAGCATGTTCAGCACCCCGTTCATCGGCGTGCGAATCTCGTGGCTCATATTGGCCAGGAAGCGCGTCTTGGTGCGGTTGGCTTCCTGCGCCTGCTCGCGCGCGTCGTCCAGGTCGGCGTGCACCAGGCTCAGATCGCGCAGCGCCGCGCGGCTCAGCCAGTCGAAGAGCAGCGCCAGCGCGCAGAGCAGCACCACGATGCCCGCCATGCCCACCAGGAAGCGCTTTTGCAGCGATTGCTGGTCGATGACGATGGGAAAGTTGAAGTCGCGCGCGTGCAGCACGGTGAGCAGCACCAGCACGCCGATGGCCATGATCGTCCAGAACAGGCTGGCGCGCAGGCCGCCGAGCAGGATGGCCAGCATCGGCACGATCGCCAGCCCGAACGGCGCCGGCAGGCCCACGCCGCCGGTGCCCAGCGTCACGCCGGTCAGCACCGTGAAGACCACTGCGACCAGCACGTTGCTCGTCGCCGGCAGCGAGCCGCCCATGCGCCGCCAGACCGCGTTGGCCACCACCAGCGCCACGCCGCCGATATAGACCCAGAAGGTGCCCTTGCCCGCGTCGTAGCCGACGCCGCCGACGATGGCCAGCGTGACCGCCACCACCACGGTCGTCAGCATGAGGAACAGGCGCTCACGGCGCGCACGGTCGGCGCGCGCAACCGTATCCGGCAGCGGGACCGCGGCGGTCACCTCCAGCAGCCTGCGCAGCAGCGCCAACCCGGGCTCCTCTCGAAAACACGCCCACCCATACGAAAACGTACGTAATGGGCGCGCCATTGCCTCTGATTACCGCGGCCGTCGATTCATCGCAAGCCGCGCCGCACGATCGTCGATCGACCCCCAAAACGCACGGTGGTTGCGCGATCGCGCAAAGCGATCCAAAGTCGCCGCATGGACGCAGAATTCAATCCGTACGCTCCCCCCAGCGCCACCGCCGACATCGAAGGCGTCGGTGGCGGATCCGCCGATGGCACCTACTGGTTTGAAGGCGATCGCCTCGTCGTGCCCATCGGCGGCCGCGTGCCGACCGACCGGTGCATCTTCGACGGCACGCAGGATGGCCTCGAGACCAAGACCCGCAAGCTGCAATGGATGCCGCCGTGGCTGGGCATCATGGTGATCATCTCGCCGCTCATCTTCATCATCTTGTGGCTCATTCTGCGCAAGACCGGCTCGATCGAGTGCGCGCTGGGCGCCAACTTCCGCGACCGCCGCAAGAAGGGCATCCTCTACGGCTGGGGCGGCGCGCTTCTGGCCCTCGTGCTCTTTGTCGTGGGCATCCCGGCCAACATGCCGGTCCTGACCATCGTCGGCCTGCTGCTGCTCGTCGCCGCGATCATCACCGGCGCGGTCATGGTGCAGCCGTTCAACGTGGCCAAGATCGACAAGCAGAACATCTACATCAAGCTGCGCCCGGCCGCGCTCGACGCCTTCCGGCGTTAGGGCGCGACGCAGGCTTCCAGCGCTGCGTCGTCGCATCCGGCGGTCGCGTTGACACAGGCCGCCAGCGTCTCGTCATCGGTGCGGCAGGCTTCGGCGCATTCGTGGGGCGTCAAGCAGTCGCCGTCCTGGCTCAGCGCGCACAGGCCGCAATCTTCCAGCAGCAGGCAGGCCTGGGCGCAGGCGTCGTTCTCCGCCTCGAAGCAGGCTTCGACGGCGGCGTCATCGCACATCGCCAGCCCGGCCACGCAGAACTCCACCGCGCGGTCGACCGGGTCCAGGCTGCGGCACTCATCGACGCATTGCTCGACCGGGATGCAGTCGTCGTTTTTGTCGGTGAAGCAGTAATCGCACTCGTCGAGGCCGTAGCAGCCGAGCGTGCAGGTGTCATCCTCGGGCGCAACACAGGCGTCGGTCCCGGCCAGGTCGCAAGCGTCGGCGAAGCACGCGAAGGTGTCAGCGGTGCCGTCCACCGTGCACGCCTCGGTGCAGGCGTCAGCCATGCAGGCCGGCTCGCCCTCGCCGCCGCACGGCGCGCAGCCCTCGCTGCGGCAGTCGAGCCCGCATTCGACCAGGGCCGCGCAGGCGGTCTCGCAGGTGGGATCGGGCACCACCGCGTAGCAGGCGTCGATCGCGGCATCGTCCTCGCAGTCTTCCACCGTCGCAAAGCAGGCGTAGATCGGCCCCTCTTCAAAGTCGCGGCAGGCCGCGGCGCAGCCCTCGACCGACAGGCACTCATCGTTCTCATCGGGGATGCACAGCCCGCAGCCGTCAAGCCACAGGCAGCCGGCGTCGCAATCGTCCATCGGCATCGGCGGCTCCAGACAGAGCCGCTGCGCATCGCACGAAGCGGCCGCGCCGAGGCAGTCGAACGGCGCCTCATCCTCGGCGCCATCGCACGCGGCAAGGCAACCTTCTTCATCGAGGCACTCGCCGTCATCGCCCGGCACGCAGCTCCCACAGTCGAGCACCTCGGCGCAGAGCTGCTCGCAGGCCGTGGGCGGCTCGACAAAACAGTCGCTGATGCCGTCTTCGGTGCAGGCCGCCGCGCTGAGGCAGTCGATGGTGTCCGCGTCGTACTCGGCGCGGCACTCGTCGGCGCAGGCCGCCACATCGAGCGCGTCGCCATTCGCATCGGTCAGCGCCAGCCCGCAGTCATCGACGTGCAAGCAGGCCGCCTCGCAATCATCGGCCGGCGCGGGCTCAACGCAGCCTTCGATCGCCTCGGCGGTGCATGCCGCCGTCGCCAGGCAGGCGACCTGCACGCCGTCGTACTCGGCGCGGCACTGCGTGGCGCAGCCTTCGACATCAAGCGCGTTGCCCGCCGCGTCGGTCAGGGCGCGGCCGCACTCGTCGACATGCGCGCAGGCCCGATAGCAATCATCGGACGCGCCGGCGGAGAAACAGGCGCTGATGCCCGCCTCGTCGCAGGCCGAAAGCTCGGCCAGGCAGCGGCCAGTGGGCTCGCGATCCTGAAAACGACAGCGGTCCGCGCACTCACCCGGCGTCGGACAGCTCTCGTCCCAACAGAAACCGCAGGTCTCCAGCGTATTGCAGCCGCGCGCGCACCAGTCGAAGGCGCCCGCGTCGATCAACAGATCGCCCTCGTCGCCCCCGCCGCTGCAAGCCAGGCAACCGACCACAAGCCCCCAGAGCATCCAGCGCATCGTCACCCTCCCCGGTGTGAATGCGGCCATCATAACCCAGGGGGGCCGATCTGCTCGCCCCGTCAACGCGAAGCTCCCGCTCGGCGATGCGGTCGGGCACAATCGCCAAAAAAGGAGGGCCCGTGCCTCGCCTGATCGCGCCGCTCTTGCTGCTGATGACCGCCTGCGCCGGCGCGCCCGCCGGCCCCAAGCCCCCGGAAGATGCAATGCCGCGTACGCTGCGGGTGGCCACGTTCAACGCCTCGCTCAACCGCCCCACCGCCGGCGCGCTGCGGGCGCAGGTGGCCCAACCGGGCGACCCGCAGCTCGCCGCCGTCGCCGAGATCATCCAGCGCAACGCGCCCGACGTGCTGGTGCTGCAAGAGGTCGATTACGACGCCACCGGTGAGACGCTGCGCCTGTTCGCCGAGAACTACCTGGCGGTGAGCCAGAACGGCGCGCCACCGATCAAGCTGCCGTATGTGCTGGCCCCGCCGAGCAATACCGGCGTGCCCACCGGCCTCGACCTCGACCACGACGGCAAGACCGACGGCCCGGCCGATGCCCAGGGCTTTGGCCTCTTCCCCGGGCAGTACGGCTTCGCGGTGCTCTCGCGCTACCCCATCGATGAGGCCGCGGCGCGCACGTTTGGCAAGCTGCTCTGGCGCGACCTGCCCGGCGCGAAGCTGCCCGTCGATCCGGCCACCGGCGCGCCGTGGTACGCCCCCGAGGCGCTGGCGGTGCTTCGATTGTCATCGAAGAACCACCTGGCCGCGCCGGTTCAGGTCGGCGGGCGCACGATCTGGATCGTGGTCGCCCACCCCACGCCGCCGGTCTTCGACGGGCCCGAAGACCGCAACGGCCGCCGCAACCATGACGAGATCCGCCTGCTCGCCGACCTGATCGACCCCGCGCGCGGCGCCGCGCTCACCGATGACCAGGGGCGCAAGGGTCGCCTGCCCGCCGACGCCGACTTCGTGATCTGCGGCGACCTGAACGCCGATCCGGTCGACGGCGACAGCGTCGACGCCGCGGTGGCCCAGGTGCTCGACCATCCCCGGGTGCACCCCGAGACCGCCCGCGGCGCCCTCGTGCCGCGCAGCGCCGGGGGCCAGGCCAACCCGACCGAAGGCCCCCACCAGGGCGACCCGGCGCAACAGACCGCGCATTGGGGCCTGCGCGTCGACTACGTCCTGCCCTCGCGCACCCTCAAGCCGGTGGCCAGCGCCGTCTTCTGGCCCACCGCCGATGACCCGCTTGCCCGCCTCGTCGCCACCACGACCGACGCCCAGGGCCGCACACAGCACCAAAGCTCGGACCATCGGCTGGTCTACGTCGACCTCGAACTCTGATCGAGACCTCGACGCCGCGACGCCTCGACAAAACCGAGACCTGCCCGCCACACACTTCGCCGCAGACCAATGCCCGCGAGCGCTTCCGGCATCGGTGCGACTTTTGCTTCGAGTGTGGCCACCCTGACCCGGAGAGGCCCGATGGCCGCGCGTTTGCTGTTGTTTCTCGTGCCCGCCCTGACCCTATTCGCCGCCGCGTGCTCCGACCCGCCGGAAGACGAGCCCGAGATCCCCGACCGCGGCGCATTCTTCGATGACGTGCCCCTCGCCGATGCTTCCGGCACTGGCCCGCCCCCGCTGACCGACATGGCGGTCGGCGCTCCCATGGGCGATGCGGGCCCCGGCGGAGGCCCGCCCCCGCCGAGCGACGCGCCCTACTGCTCCGAAGACGCCCGCGAGGTCTGCAACGACTTCGACGACAACTGCGATGGCCGGGTCGACGAGGGCTGCAACTGCCGCCTGCCCGAGAAGCCCTGCTACCCGGGCGATCCCGACGACCTGACCCCCGAGGGCACCGCCTGCCGCGCCGGCACCCAGGCTTGCCGGCTTGAGTTCTACGGCGACTGCGAGGGCTTCGTGCTGCCGAGCGACGAGGAGTGCGACGGCATCGACAATGACTGCGACGGCGCCACCGATGAGATCGAAGACTGCGCCACCGTGCCCCCGCGCGCCATCTGCCCGCCCGACCAGACCGGCCCGCCGCTCGCCGAGTACGGCTTCCAGGGCGGCTACGAAGACCCCGATGGCCAGCCGATGGCGCGGGCGACGTGGCGCATTCAGAGCAAACCGGGCGGCTCGACGGCCACGCCGATGCCCGCCGATGGCCTGAACACGCGCATCTTCGCCGACCTGCAAGGCGAGTATGTGCTTGAACTCGAAGTGGAAGACGCCGACGGCGGCCTCGGCCGCTGCACCACGCGGCTGACCACGCAGACCAACGACGGCCTGCGCATCGAGATGGTCTGGAACGTCAACGCCCGGGGCGACACCTCCGACGTGGACATGCACCTGCTGCGGGCACCCGGCGCCCAGTGGTTCGAGGACGGCGGCCGCGGGGACGACTGCTTCTTCCGCAACTGCCGCGTCTGCGACTCCTACGACGAGGCGGCCTGCCGCCAGCAGCTCGCCGACCTCAACCGCAACGGCAGCCCGCCCCCGCAGGTGCTCTGGTCCGCCCCCCTCAACGGCGACGACCCACGGCTCGACCTCGACGACGTCGATGGCTACGGCCCCGAGAACATCAACATCCTCGATCCCTCGCCGGGCACCTACCGCCTGGGCGTGCACTACTGGGACGACGAGGGCTTCGGCGCCAGCACCGTGACCGTCAAGATCTTCTGCGGCGGCGAGCTGGCCATGGCCTTCGACCCCCTGGTGATGCAGGCCACCGGGCGCGATGGCAACGCCAGCACCGAGTTCTGGGAGGTCGCCGACATCGTCTGGGCCGCGGGCGGCTGCCAGGTCATGCCGCTCGGCACCCCCGACTGCCCGCGCATCTGCTCGGCGGGCACGGCCGAGCTGCAAGGCTGCCCCGAAGGCCAGAGCCGCGGCCGCGCCTGCCGTTGACCGCTACTCCTCGGGGGCAAACCCACGCCGCAGCGTGTTCTCGGTGATGGTGCGCGGGTCGAGGAAGTGCAGCAGGTAATCGGGCCCGCCCGCTTTGGTGCCGCCGCCGCTCATCGCAAAGCCGCCGAACGGCTGCCGGCCCACGATGGCGCCGGTGATGCCGCGGTTGATGTACAGATTGCCCACCCGGAAGGCCTCGCGCGCGCGGGCGATGCGCGCGGGCGATCGACTATATAGACCGCCGGTGAGCGCGTACTCGACGCCGGTCGCCAGCGTCAGCGCGTGTTCGAAGTCATCGGCGCGCTGCACCGCCAGCACCGGGCCGAACAGCTCATCGGTGACCAGCGGATCATCGGCCGGCACGTCGACAAAGAGCGTCGGCGGCACGAAGAAGCCCGCGCCCTCAAGCGGCGCCCCGCCCACCTTCGCCTGATGCCCACGACGGCGCGCCTCGGCCAGCGCGCCCAGCAGCCGGCGATGCGCCTCGGCGTCGATCACCGGCCCCACGAAGCAGCCCGGATCGGTCGGTGGCATGACGTGCAGGCTCTCCATCGCCGCCGCCAGCCGCTCGATCAGCGCGTCGTGCTGCTCAGGCAGCACGACCACCCGCGAGCAGGCGCTGCATTTCTGGCCCGCAAACCCAAACGCCGAGCGCACGATGCCCAGCACCGCTGCGTCGAGGTCAGCGTCGCTGTCGACGATGATCGCGTTCTTGCCGCCCATCTCGCAGACCACGCGCTTGAGCCCCACCTGCCCCGGAATGGTCGTGCCCGCCTGCCGCCAGATGGCCAGACCGACCGCCTTGCTGCCGGTGAACGCGATGGTCGCCACGTCGCGATGCGCCACCAGATGCGCGCCGACCTCTTCGCCCAGGCCGGGCAGAAAATGCAGCGCGCCCGGCGGTGTCCCGGCCTCGCGGGCGAGCGAAAAGAAGCGCGCCGCGATGCCCATCGACTGCTCGGCGGGCTTGACGATGACCGGATTGCCCGCCACCAGCGCCGCGGTGGTCATGCCGGTCAGAATCGCCAGCGGAAAGTTCCACGGCGCGATCACCGCCGCCACGCCACGGCCTTGATAGCTCAGGTGATTCAGCTCGCCCGGCACACGCTGCATGCGCTGGGGCACGGCCAGCCGCAGCATCTCGCGCCCGTAGTATTCGCAGAAGTCGATCGCCTCGGCGACGTCGGCGTCGGCCTCGGCCCAAGGCTTGCCGCATTCGAAGACCTCCCAGGCCGCAAGTTCATAGCGCCGGCCGCGGAGTTCGGTGGCGACTGTTTCAATGAATTGAATGCGCTCGGCGGGATCGGTTCGTGACCAGTCGTTCGCGGCTCGGCGTGCGATCTCGATGGCTTGGGCCGCCTGCTCGGCTCTTGCCGAAGCCACGCGCCCGATGAGCTGTTTCTTGTTGGACGGATTCATCGAGCCGATCGTGGCCCGCGTGTCGTAGGCCTTGCCGCCGATCACCAGGGAATACTCCTGGCCGAGCTGGCTTTGGACTTCTTCG
>JAGQJJ010000357.1 GCA_020430675.1 Myxococcales bacterium | reverse complement strand
CCGAGGGCCGCACGCGCGCCATCGCGGTGCATGTCAGCCTGCCCGACGATGACATCGAACCCGCCGATGCCCTGCGCGAGCTGAGCGAGCTGGCCCACAGCGCAGGCGTGGTCATCGTCGATGCGTTGGTGCAGCGCAAGCCGCGCATGGATCCGAAGTATGTGATGGGCAAGGGCAAGCTCGACGAGCTCTTGCTGCGCACCATGCAGCTCGACTGCGAGCTGGTCATCTTCGACCAGCCGCTCAGCCCCAACCAGGTGCGCGCCATCGCTGACGCGACCGATGTGAAGGTCATCGACCGCAGCCAGCTCATCCTCGACATCTTCGCCCAGCGCGCCCACACCCATGAGGGCAAGCTGGCGGTTGAGCTGGCGCAGCTCAAGTATCTGCTGCCCCGGCTGGCCCACAAGACCACCGCGTTCTCGCGGCTGATGGGCGGCATCGGCGGGCGCGGCCCGGGTGAGACGAAGCTGGAGATGGATCGCCGCCGCGTGCGCGACCGCATCGTCTGGATCGCGCGCCAGCTCGAACAGGCCGAGGTGCAGCGCCGCACGCGCCGCGGGCGCCGCAGCGCGCGCTCGGTGCCGGTCGTGGCCATCGTCGGCTATACCAATGCGGGCAAGAGCACCCTCTTCAACGCGGTCACGCAGAGCGAGGTGCTCACCGAAGACAAGCTCTTCGCCACGCTCGACGTCACCACGCGACGCCTGCGCTTCCCCGAGGATCGCGAGCTGGTCATCATCGACACGGTCGGCTTCATCCGCGACCTGCCCGAAGACCTCATCAGCGCGTTCAAGGCCACGCTCGAAGAAGCGCACGAGGCCGACCTGCTGCTGCATGTGATCGACATCGCCGATCCGCGCATGCGCGAGCAGATCGCCTCGGTCGAGCGCATCCTCGCCGAGCTCGACCTGCTCGACAAACCGCGCCTGCGCGTGCTCAACAAGGTGGATCTGCTCGAACCGGCGGTGGCGGAGAACATCTGCCGCCTGCATGAGGCGTTTGGCGTCAGCGCCCTCGAACGCGCGACGCTGCGGCCCTTGCTGATGGCCATGGAGTCCCGCCTCTGGCAAAAGGCACAAACTTCGTCCGAGCCTTGAATATGCAGCCTGCCGGTGAAGTTCTCGCTTCCCGGTGAGGCCGCCGCTATGCTCACCGCGACCGTTTCGTCATCTGGAGAAGCGTCATGACTCGACGACTCGTCTCGGGCCTGCTGGCCCTCGCCTTCCTCCTCCCTTTGGCTGCCTGGGCTCAGGGCAGCGACACCGAAGTGCGTGACAAGCTGACCGCCGTGGTCGCAGAAATCGCCAAGCTCGACACCGCCGCGGCGACCAACAAGGATCTGCGCGTGCCGCTGCGCAACGCGGTGGTCGCGGCGCGGGCGACGCAGCAGGCGCGCCGCGGGGGCGACCTCGCCAATGCGCTCAAGATCCTCGCCGACGCGCAGGAGATCGCGCAGCGCAAACCCAAGGCGCCCGATATGACCGCGCTCAAGAAGACGCACCCGAAGTGGATCCCGCCGAGCGATGCCAAGGTGCCGGCGGCCAGCCAGATCGTCGGCGGCAAGTGGAAGGACATCGCGCAGGTGCAGCCCGACTCGATCCACGACGTCGCCAAGGTCGTGCCCGACAGCCTCATCGAGCCCAACCCCACCCAGCCCTGATCGCGGCGCGCACCCCGCGCGCATTCGGGCCACGGCCCTTTCCCTCCGCTGCCGTCTGGTCCATTCTCCGGCCATGATTGGCCCGCTCCGCCTCGGCCCTTTCGACCTCATCGACCCGATCGGGCGGGGCGGTATGGGCGAGGTCTGGGCCGCGCGCCATCGCGCGGGCGGCGAAGCGGTCGCGGTCAAGGTCATCACCGACAGCCGCGCGCTCAAGCCCCGGTTTCAGGCGGCCTTCCGCAACGAAGCGCGAGCCATGGCCGGCATGCAGCACCCGGGCATCGCGCGGGTCTACGACTTTGGCCGCATCGACACCTCGACCGCGATCGAGGCCAACGGCGCGCTGCCGGACGGCGGGCTCTACCTCGCGATGGAGCGGCTGGGCGTGCGGCTCGACGTGCACGACCTCACCCGCGGCTGGCCCGGCCTGCGCACGGTGCTGCTCGATCTGCTCGACGCGCTGGCCCACGCCCACGCGCGCGGCCTGGTGCACCGCGACCTGAAGCCCGACAACATCCTGTGGACCATCGACGGCGCCCGCGTGAAGCTCACCGACTTCGGGGTGGCCCACGCGATGTTTGCCAGCCACGCGCCCGCCTCGCTGGCCGTGGTGGGGGTCAGCACCACGTTGGAGTGGGAGGTTGTGGGCACCGAGGGCATGGTCGGCACGCCCAATTACATGGCGCCCGAGCAGGTGCGCGGCCTGCCCTGGGCCCAGGGGCCGTGGACCGATCTGTACGCCCTGGGCTGCATCGCCTACGAGATCGCCTGCGGCCGGGCGCCTTTTGAGCAGGGCGAGCGCCCGCTGGCGACGATGATGGCGCACGTCACCGCGCCCATCCCGGCGCTGACCCCGCGCATCTCGCTGCCCGAAGGCTTCGGACCGTTTGTCGCACGCCTGCTGGCCAAGACGCCGGAAGCGCGCTTTCGCAAGGCGGCCGACGCGGCGCACGCGCTGCGGTCGCTGCCCGAGCTCGACCTCGTCATGTCGATCGACTCGGTGCCGGTGGGGCCAGGGGCCAGCGCCGAGTATACGCGCACCTTCGTCGACACCCACCCGCCCTCGTTCATCGAGGCGGCGCTGCTCGATACCGGGCCGATGCCCGCGTCGGCCGAGGCCGAGCGCCAGCCACGGCGCCCGGTGCCCGAGGACTGGCGCGGCGAAGAGACCGTCGAACCCGGCGTGCTGCGCGGCGTGGGGTTGGGCCTCTTCGGCCTGCGCCGCGTACCGTTCATCGGCCGCGAGGCCGAGCGCGACCTGCTGTGGTCGACGCTGCGCGCGGTCGACGCCGAGGGCTCGGCGCGCGCGTTGGTGCTGCGCGGGCCGTCGGGTTTTGGCAAGAGCCGCCTCGCCGAGTGGCTGCTGGAGCGCGCCGACGAGCTGGGCGCGGCCAACTCGCTGCGCGCGGTGCACGGCG
Source organism: Myxococcales bacterium (assembly GCA_020430675.1). The sequence goes on along the minus strand of JAGQJJ010000357.1, from coordinate 2,046 downwards.
CGGTCGAAGGTCCGGGTCAGGGGCTGCCGGGCATGCTGGAGCGCACGCTGCGCTGCGTGGAGCTGCCGCGCGAGGAGCTGGTCGAGCATGTCGACCGCATGCTGGGCCTGCTCGACGCGCGCGAGCCCAACGCCGCCGGCGCGCTGGCCGAGATCATCGCGCCCACGCCCAACGACGCGCGCGCCAGCACCGGCGGGGTCACCTTCGGGCGGCCTGACGAGCACTACGCGGTGGTGCGCCGCTTCCTCGCCCGGCTGAGCGAAGAGCGCCCGGTGCTGGTGATGCTCGACGACGTGCAGTGGAGCCGCCGCGCGCTTGAGTTCACGAGCCATGTGCTCGAAGCGCAGGCCACCGACCCGTTCCCCGCGCTCTTTGTGCTGACGGTGCGCGACGACGCGCTCGCCGAGCGGCCGGACACGACCGATCGGCTGGGCACCTTGCTGGCCCAGGGCGCGGTCGAAGTGCCCATCGGCCCCATCGCCGAGGGCGACCGCTCGGCCCTGCTCGAAGCGCTGCTCGGCCTGGAGAGCCCCCTGGCCCGCAGCATCGAGGAGCGCACCGCGGGCAACGCGCTGTTTGCGGTGCAGCTCGTGGGCGACTTCGTGCAGCGCGGCGTGCTGACCGCGACGCCCGGCGGCTTCCGGCTGCGCCCCGGTGCGACCCAGGCGTTGCCGCCCGATATCGGCGCGGTGTGGCAGGCGCGCATCGAACAACTGCTGGAGCGCCGATCGCTCGGCGACGCCCGCGCGCTGGAGCTGGCGGCGGTGCTCGGCCTGCACGTCAGCGGCGCCGAATGGCGGCTGGCCTGCCTTTCAGCCGGCCTGATGCCCGACGCGGGGCTGGTCGAGGCGCTGATCGACGCCGCGCTGGCCCGCCACGGCGCCGAGGGCCCCGAGGTGCGGTGGTCGTTTGCCCACGGCATGCTGCGCGAGGCCATCGTGCAGCGCGCACGCCTGGCCGGGCGCCTGCGCCTGCACCATCGCACCTGCGCCCGCGTGATCGCGCGCCAGCGCGGGCCGCGCACCGACGAGCGCGTGGCACGGCATCTGCTCGAAGCCGGCGAGCGCCAGCAGGCGGTGCCGCATCTGCTCTCGGCGGCCGGGTTGCGGCTGAACGAAGGCGACTACGCCAGCGCCACCGAGCTGCTCGACCGCTGGGACGACGCGATGGGCGAGCTGCCGGCGAGCGACACAAACTGGGGCGAAGGCTGGCTGTTGCACAGCCGGCTGGCGCGCATGCTGGGTCAGCCCGACGAAGCGGCGCAGTTTGCCGAGCGGGCGCAGATCGGCGCGCGCACCCATGGCTGGCAGCGGCTGCAAGGGGCGACGCTGCTCGAACAGGGCGTGCTCAACAAGGAGCAGGGCCAGCTTGGTCAGGCCGAGGCGCTGCTGCGCGGCGCGCTGACGCGGGCGGGCGACGACGAGAGCCTGCGCGCGCGCTGCAATGAGGAGCTGGGCATCATTCAGCTTCGCGGCGGGCATCGCGACCGAGCCGCCGAGTTCTTCGAGAGCGCCCGCGCCAGCTTCGCGGCCAGCGGCGACGCCTTCGGCACCGGGCGCTGCGAGTTCGGGTTGAGCCGGGTGCGTATGCAGGCGGGTCAGATCAGCGTCGCGCGGGCGCACCTCGATGAAGCGCGGCTGGCCTTTCAGTCGGCCGGGGCCCGCAACGCGCTGGCGGCGACGCGCAATATGGACGGCGAGTGTGCGCGGTTGGAGGGCGACCTGACCGCCGCTGCCGAGCATTACCGCGCGGCGTTGCAGCTTTGGGACAGCATGGGCGCGGCCAATGCCGAGTACGCTCGGGTGAACCTGGGGCTGACGCTGGTCGAAGCGGGCCGCTGCGAAGAGGCGCGACCCTTGCTCGACGTGGCGCGCGCGCGTTTCCTCGCGCAGCAGCGGTGGGCGGCGCTGGCGCCGTGCCACGCGGCCCTGGTCGTGGTCAACGCGCACGCTGGCGATTGGGCGGCGTTCGACCATCACCTCAGCGAGACGACGCGGCTGCTCGATGAGATGCAGCTCGCCGATGTGGACGCTTCGCGACTGATCG
>JAGQJJ010000356.1 GCA_020430675.1 Myxococcales bacterium | reverse complement strand
CCATCGCCATGGCCAATGACACCGTCTATGGCCTGGCCGCCTCGGTGTGGACGAATGACATGAAAGCCGCCCTGCAGGCGGTGCACCGCCTTGAAGCCGGCTTCGTGCAGGTCAACCAGAACGTGGTCGTGCAGCCGACGCTGCCCTATGGCGGCTTCAAGCAATCGGGGCTGGGCAAGGAGGCATCGCTCGATGCCATGCTCGAACATTTCACCCGTCGCAAGACCATCATCCTGAACATGACCTGAGCCATGGCTGCCCCTCTCGATGGCATCGTGCTCTTGACTGGCGCTTCATCGGGCATCGGCATGGCCATGGCCCGGCAGCTCGCCGGGCGCAGCCAGGTGCTGGTGTTGGTGGCGCGGCGGGTGGAGCGACTCGAAGCGCTGGCCGCCGAGCTGCGCGCCGCGCACCCGAAGACCACCGTCGATGTACGCCCGGCCGATCTCGGCGACACCGAGGCCGCCCGCACGCTGGCGGCTGCGGTCGAGGCCGACCACGGCCGCATCGACGCGCTGATCAACAACGCCGGCCTGGGCCAGATCGGCTTCTTCGAGCAGACCGATCCGCGCCAGCTCGAGCTCATGCTCAAGGTCAACGTCATTGGCCTCTCGGCCCTGACCCGCGCGGTGCTGCCGGGCATGTTGCAACGGCGGCATGGTGGCATCCTCAACGTCAGCTCGGGCTTTGGCCTCACCTGGCTGCCCATGTTCAGCGCCTATGTGGGCACCAAACACTATGTCACCGCGTTCACCGAATGCCTGCGCGCCGAGCTGCGCGGCACCGGGGTGAGTGCCTGCCAGCTCTGCCCGGGCCCGGTCGCGACTGAATTTGAAGAGGTCGCCGACAACAAGACGGGCCAGAAGACGCCCACTTGGGCCGAGATCTCGGCCGAAAAATGTGCGGCCGTGGGCCTGCGCGGCTTCGACGGCAACCGCGCGCTCACGATCCCGGGCCTGGTCGCCTGGCTGGCCATCACCGCCGGTCGCCTGACGCCCCGCCCCCTTGCGCGGTTCATCTTCTCACTGGCCGCGCGCAATATGCGTAACAAACTCAGCGCGCCCGCGTCGTGAGGTACTCGATGGGATCGACGTAATCGGTCCCCTGAAAGAGACGCTTCACAAACACCCCGGGCAGGTGGATATCATCGGGCAAGAGCTCGCCCAAGGGCACCAGATGGTCGACCTCGGCGATGGCAACCTTGGCCGCCATGGCCATCTGCGGGCTGAAGTTGCGCGCGGTGCCATAAAAGCGCAGGTTGCCGAAGGCATCGCCGTACTCGGCGCGAACGATGGCAAAGTCTGCCCGCAATGGCTTCTCGAAGACATAGCTGCGGCCATCGATGACCCGCACCTCCTTGCCTTCGGCGACCACGGTGCCCACGCCGGTCGGCGTGAAGAAGCCACCGAGCCCGGCGCCGCCCGCGCGGATTCGCTCGGCCAGGGTGCCCTGCGGGTTCAGCTCGACCTCAACCTCGCCGGCGAGCATCTGGCTCTGCAGGTCGGGATTGCCGCCGATATAGCTGCCGATCACCCGCGCCACCTTGCGCTGCTTGAGCAGAATCGCCAGCCCCTGCCCCTGATTGCCGCAGTTGTTGCTGATGATCGTCAGCCGCTTCACATCGCGGCGCGCCAGCTCGGCGATGCAGTTCTCGGCGTTGCCGCAAAGCCCGAAGCCGCCCGACATGATCGTCGCGCCGTCGAACACATCGGCCAGCGCCTCGCGGGCGTTGGCGACGATCTTGCTCTTCATGTCGCCCCCTCGGTGGCTTCGGTCAGCGCTTCGTCGATCAACGCGATGCCGCGGTCGAGCTCGTCGATGGTGATGCACAGCGGCGGCGCGATGAACAGATGCGTCCACCGCTGCGCGATGTGCACGCGGCGGTCGCGCAATGCCTTCTGCAAACGATGCAGCATGCTGCCCGGCTCGGGGCTCTTGCTATAAGGCACCAGCGGCGCGCGGGTATAGTGATTGCTGACAAACTCGATGGTGGCAAACAGACCCAGCCCGCGCACGTCGCCGATGAGCGGGTGCTTGAGCTTCAACTCGTTGAGGCGCTGGCGCAGGTGCACGCCCAGACGCGCCGCGTGGTCGATCAGGCCGTCCTCCTGGTAGACCTGCAGCGAGGCCACCGCCGCCGCGCAACCCAATGGGTGCGCGTAACCCGTCAGCCCGCACCACAGCGTCGAGTCATCAAAGCGCCGCGCCAGCGGTTCGCGAATGGCCACCGCGCCCATCGGCGCATAACCGCCGGTCAGGCCCTTGGCCATCGTGATCATGTCGGGCACGACGCCCCAGTGATTGACGGCAAACCAGCGCCCGGTGCGGCCGAAGCCGGTGAAGACCTCGTCGGCCACCAGCAGGATGCCATGCCGGTCGCAGATCTCACGGATGCGCGGCCAGTAGTCCGGCGGGGGCACGAAGCCCCCGTTGGCACCCGTAATGCCTTCGAGGAAGACCGCCGCGATGGTCTCGGGCCCCTCCATCTCGATGATGTGCTCGATGTGCTCGGCGCAGCGTGTGCCGCAGGACTCGGGCTTCAGGCCAAACGGGCAGCGATAGCAATAGGGATCCTCAGCGCGCAGCACGCCCCAGAGCCCCGGTTCCACCGGCCAGCGCCGCCAATCGCCGGTCAGCGACAGAGCGCCCATCGAGGCCCCGTGATAGCTGCGGCGCCGCGCGATGACCTTCGAGCGCCCGGTCAGCATCCGCGCGATCTTCAAGGCATTTTCGACCGCTTCGGCGCCCGAGAGGCAGAAGAAGAAGCGATCGAGATCGCCGGGCGTGATCGCCGCCAGCGCCTCGCCGAGCGCGGCTTTGGCCTCAAAGACCGCCGCCGGATGCGCCACCCCGAGCTTCGCCGCCTGCGCCTGCACCGCCGCGGTCACCCGCGCCTCGCCATGCCCCAGGTTCACATTGAAGACCTGGCTCTCGAAGTCGAGCCACCGCCGGCCCTGCTCGTCGACAAACCAGACGCCCTTGCCGCCGGTGATCGACACCGGCTGTGCCTTCTCCTGCGCCGCCCACGTGAACAGCACATGCTTGCGCTGTCGTGCTTCCAGATCGCTCATCGTCCCATCACCGCCACCGGAAAGGTACACAATCGTGGGGCGCCCGAGCCGGCGGGCATCCAGTTGCCGCTCATGCCCGTGCCGCCAAAAGGCAGGCGTCCCGAAGCGCCATTGGTGCTTCGGTTGATGTTGATCACCCCGGCGCGCACCGCGTCGCAGAAGTCATCGATGGCATCGGCGTCGCGCGTGAAGATGCTGGCGCTCAAGCCATAGGCATTATCAGCGGCGCGCGCGATGGCATCGGCGGCGTCGGCGGCGACCTCGAAGTCGAGGTGCGGGCCAAACAGCTCGCGGTCGAGATGGGGCGGGCGGCCTTCGACGGCAAAGAGGCTGGGCGTGACATAGGCCCCGCCGGGCAGAGACCGGCTCTTGACCCGCACGGTGACGCCCGCCGCCGCGGCCGCTTCGGCCACATCGCGCTGGAAGCGATCACGGGCCGCGTGCGTCGCCAACGGTCCCATGAAGGTGCCATCGGCGCGCGGATCGCCGGGCAACGTCTCTTCGCACAGCCGCACCAGCTCGGCCTGCAGGGCCGAAGCGATGCCCGGCGTGGCGATCACCCGCGAAGTTGCCGTGCAACGCTGGCCGGTCGTCAGGAAGGCGCCCAGCCGAATCTCGGCCACCGCCTTCTCGAGATCGGCGTCGTCGAGCACCACCGCGGGGTTGCGACCGCCCAGCTCCAGGCAGACCTTCTTGTGAGGCTGGTCGAACGTGGCCTGCCGGATGCGGCGCCCCGTGGCATAACTGCCCGTGAAGACGATGCCTTGCACCCCGGGATGCGCGACCAGCCGCGCGCCGGTCTCGCCCAGGCCATGCACCAGGTTGAAGACGCCCGGCGGCAGGTCGGCGTCGGCAAACAGCTCGGCGTACCGCTGGCCGGCGAGCGGCGTCACCTCGGATGGCTTGGCCACCACCGTGTTGCCCGTCAGCAGCGCCGGGATGAGATGGGTATTGATGAGATGCACCGGGAAGTTGAACGGCCCGATGATGCCGATCACGCCCAGCGCGTGGAACCGCTGTTCGCCCGGTGCGCCCGGCGCAGCAGGGGGCAGCTCATGGTCAAGCTGGCCGATGACATCTTCGATCTTGCTCGCCACCGAGCCGGCTTCAACGCGCGCTTCGGCGATCGGTTTGCCCATCTCGGCGCTGATCGCCTCGGCCATTCGCTCGCGGTGTGCCGGCACGCGCGCCTGCACGCGGCGCAGCGCCTCGACGCGGGTCGCCAACGGCGCGCGGCGCCACGCTTTGGCTGCGTCGGCCGCCGCCTGCACCGCGGCGTCGACGGCCTCGGCGTCGGCCAGGGCGGCCAGCACCGGCTCGTCTTCGGTCGCGGGGTTGATCGAAGCGAACCCCACGCCGGATTTCACCGCGCAGAAGCGCCCGTTGATGAAATTGCCGAGAAAGGCATGGGCCATCGCGTCAACGCTCCCTTTGCGACTTCAGCCCCAGCCGCTTCATGACCAGCCGCAGGTCGCCCCAGACCAGCCGTTTGCTGTCGCGGTTCTGCTCGAAGGCATCCGGGTGAAACGTGGGCAACACCTCGGCACTGCCGAACCGAAACCACTTGCCGCGCAGGTGGGGCAGCGTCGCGTTCTGCCCGGTCAGCCGACGGGCGGCCAGATCGCCAAACGCGATGATGACCTCGGGCCGCACGATGGCCACCTGCTGCTCAAGGAAGCCGTGGCAGGCGTCGAGGCCGGCTTCGGCGTGCTCGTCGGGGCTGAAGCATTTGACCAGGTAACAGAGGTAGACCTCGGTCCGGCGCAGGCCCATGGCGCGCACCATGCGACCGAGCGTCTCGCCGGAGCGGCCGAGGAAAGGCACGCCGATCTGGTCCTCGGCCTCGCGGGGGCCGTCGGCGATGAACATCAAGCGCGCCGCGGGGTTGCCGAAACCGAAGACCAGCTCGGTGCGCCCGCGGTGCAGCGGGCAGCGCTGGCAATCGCCGATCTCGGTCCGCAAGGCTTCGAGCGCCGCGGCCCGGGCGCCGACGCCGTCGGCGGTCAGCGGGAAGCGCACGATGCGATAATTGCCGGTCTCGACGACCATGACCGAGCGCATGTCA
>JAGQJJ010000355.1 GCA_020430675.1 Myxococcales bacterium | reverse complement strand
TCTTCGAGCGCGCGGGGCCGACCGGGCGGGCGGCGGTGATGGGCGCGGTGGCCAGCCTGGAGAAGCATCCGCTGGCCGAGGTGCTGGTCCTGCGCGGGCTGGCCGATGCCGATCCGGCGGTGGTGGCCGAGGCTGCGTCGGCGGCTGAGGCCCGCAAGCTGGTGGCGGCGGCACCGGGGCTGGTGGGCGCCGAGCAGCGCTTCTCTGAGACGACCGAGTACGAGACGCTGCAGGCGGTGCTGTCGGCGATCGGCGCGTTGAAGGTGGTGGGCGGCCGCGGCGCGCTGGAGCGCCACGCGCATCACCCGAACGCGGCGGTGCGAGCCAAGGCGCAGGCGGCGCTGGCGGCCATGAGCCTGCCGGTGCCCCCGCCGCCGGCTGATTATGAGCGCGAGGTCGAGGTGCCGACGCGGCCCGATGCGGCGCAGCTCGCCACCGAGGCGGTGGTGCAGACCACCAAAGGCCCGGTCCGGCTCACGCTCTTTGCCGACGACGCGCCCGGTACGGTGGCCAACTTCGTGTCCCTGGCGCGCAAGGGTTACTACGACGGCCTGCTGTTTCACCGGGTGGTGCCCGACTTCGTGGCCCAGGGCGGCGATCCGCGGGGCGACGGCTGGGGCGGGCCGGGCTACGTCATCCCCTGCGAGATCAATCGTCACCCCTATGGCGTGGGCGCGGTGGGCATGGCGTTGGCCGGCAAGGACACCGGCGGCAGCCAGTTCTTCTTCACCCACGCCCCGCAGCCTCACCTCGATGGCGGGTATACCGTCTTCGCCCAGGTGGCCGACGGCCAGGGCGTGGTCGACGCGCTCATGGTGGGCGATCGCATCCTGCGCATCGAGGTGAAGTGAGCGGCATCATTGATGTCAGGCGCATTGAAGCGTCCCCGAATGGTTTGAGATATAGTGCCCCTGGCATTGAATCGCGGCCCTGCTATGGGCCACGTGTGGAGCGACCATGAACCTGCTCTCTGGCGAGTCGGCCCTCTTTGGCATCGGGATGCCGGGCGGCGGCGAGCTGCTGCTCATCCTGCTGATCGTGCTGGTCGTCTTTGGCCACAACCGCATCCCGCAACTCGGCGAGGCGCTGGGCAAGGGCATTCGCAACTTCCGGAAATCGTTCTCGAAAGATGAGACCGAGACCGAGGCGGCCAACCGCTCGGTGCGCGAGCTGCAAAACGAGACGCGCCCATCGGTTGATGAGCAGCTCGCCGAGAAGAAAGACGAATCGAAGGTCGGCTGACCGGTCCCTGCCCGAATCCCGCGAACGACGTCAGCGCATGATGCGACGCCCGGCGCCCCTCAGCCGGGTTCGTCGCGGGTGTCGGCCGTCACGGGCACCAGCCGCGCGCGGGCTTGCGCGCGCACGAGCGGGTGCAGGCCTGGATCGTGCGCCAGCAGCCGCAAGCTCTCCCGTTCAAAGAGCGTGATGAGGCTGGCCGCGATCTCGACCGGCGTATAGGGGTTCTGCACCAGAGCCATCTGCACCGAGCGGCGGCGGCCCCAACGCGGGTGCTGAAAGACCAGGATCAAGATCTCGGCGGTGTTCGGGCGTCGGCTGGCGATGCGCAGGACGTGGTCTTCCACGAGCCGCGGGTTGCGCAGCAGGTTGGTGATGACGCCGGGGTCGGGGTCGAAGACGAGGCGGTCGATCAGGTCGCGGTCGGGGCGCCGGGCAAACGCCCGTCGCTCGCCCAGCGTGATCTCACGGTCGTTGTCGAGCGCTGGCGCCTGCAAGTCGTCGGCTTCGACCCGGCGCAGCGGCGGGTCGTCGGCGAGCAGGCCCAGGACTTCAGCGCTGCCGGCGACAGCGGCGGCGGCGAGCAGCGTTGAGCGCGCGCTTCGGTCGTCCTGAAGGCAGCGGGCGAGCGCGAGGAAGGCGACCTGCGCGGCGGGCGTGCGCCGCGCGAGCGCGGCCAGGACGGCTTCAACCACGGCCAGCGAATCCGCCGGGGGCAGGGCGCGGAAACACTCCCGCCACAGCGCGACCCGCATGGCGCCCTCCGGCACGGCGGCCAGCCGGCGCAGAAAGCGCTCGGGCGCGTACCGGTTGAGCTTCACTGCTTCTGTTTGACGGGCTCGTAGAAGGTGATGGCCAGCTCGGGTTCGAGGTCGCGCCTGGCCAGGTCGGGGTCGAGGTCGCGGAAGAGCACGGCGAAGTTCTGCGCCTGCCCCGGCGCGAGCACCACGTCGCGCACCCCGGCGTGCTCGTCGAAGTGCGGGTGGTCGGGGTTGTTGGCCACCTCGATGGCCTGGGCGTCGTCGAAGTCTTCGCAGCAGTCGAACTTGCGCGTGTGCAGGTCGAGGCCGACCTCGCGCAGCCGCACTTCGAGGCGAATGGCGTGCAGGGTGCGGTCGGTGCCGTTGTTCATGGTGGCCCGCACGACCGCGACCTTGCGCCGGTTGCGCTGGGTCAACCAGGTCAGCATGGGCGCTTCGATGGTCAGCTCGCCCTGCATGCGGCGCACGGGCGCGGGCGCGACCGGGGCGGGCGCGACCTCGGGCTTCTCGAAGCCGAAGGCGATGCGCACGGCGCGCATGGGCGCCTGCCAGGTCGTTGGGCCGAAATCGTTCTTCCAGGCCACGAACAGGCCGAGGCCCACCAGCACGACCAGGAAGAGCAACGCGCCGACCTTGGCCGCGCTCGGCGGTTTGATCTCGCGAATCTCGCCCGGGTCCATGCCGTTGAGCGAGGGCAGCTGCCGCACCCGGTGGCGTTCGGGCTCGGGCTTGTCGGAGCTGCTGTCGGCCGCGAGCGGGGCAAACGCCGCCTGTTGGGCGGCGACCTGCGCGGCGCCATCATCAGGGGCCGGCTCGTTGAGCTGCCCCATGTCGATGATGACCGACGGTTGGTTGCCGGGCTTGCGCCGCTGCACGGGCGCGGCGTCGATGGGCGGCTGCGAGCGGGGCGGCGGTGGTGCGTCGATGGGCGGCTGCGACTTGGTCGGGGGCAGGTTCTTGGCCTTGGCCGCCGCCCCCACCTTGATCACGTTGCCGCACGCGGCGCACTTGGCCTTCATGCCCTGCGGCGGCACGCGCGCAGCGGGGAGATCGTACGTCGCCTGACAGCGGTCACACTGGATGATCATGGGCGCGCGTGGATGGTGTCATTTCGCCCGCACCGGGGCAAGTTTTGCCGCCCGCCGCCGGTGACAGTGGTTGACATTGTGTGGGCCCCCCTTGAAGCTGCCGGCGATTCATCGATTGGTGGGGGCGAAATGGCGAGCACGGTGCACGTGATCAAGCGGTACGCAAACCGCAAGCTGTACGACACGAGCCGCAGCCGGTACGTCACGCTCGATGAGCTCGCCGACATGATCGATGGCGGTGAGGAATTCCAGATCATCGACAACCAGACCAAAGAGGATCTGACTCGGGTCACCATGGCCCAGATCCTGGTCGAGCGCGAGAAGCGCGGCAAGCGCGCCGGACCGCTGCCCGCGCTGCGCGGGCTGATCCGCAACAAGGGCGAGCAGATTTCACGACGGTTGTCAGAGCCGGTGGTCAACCTGCGCACCAGCGTCGAAGAGTCGGTCACGCGGCTCATCCGCACCAGCGAAGAGCGCGCCGCCGAGACCCGCGATCAGGTGCAGGCCTGGCTTGATCACAATCAGGCGCTGTTCGAAGAGATGCAGAACCGCGTCGATGAGCGGGTGAAGCAGATCATCGGCCGCCTCGATCTGCTGGGGCAGCTCGACGCCCTGCGCAAGCGGGTGGAGCGGCTGGAGTCGATGAACGCGGGGGGCAAGGTCGAGCCGGCCGAGGCGACGACCGAAACGCAGGCTGAGACCCGCGAGAAGCCGGTCGCCTGACCCGCTTCAGAGATCTTCACTGAAGAACTCAAGGGTGCGCGTCGCCGGGCGGACCTGATTGTTATAGACGTAGTGCACCACCCAGATCGCCCCGTCGACGACCTCGGCGGAGGCGTAGAACCCAAACGCGCCCTGGTAGTTGTTGGTGGCGCCGCGCAGCACGTCGCGGCCGCTCCAGGGCGACTCTTCGGGATTGGCGACCTCGCGATTGCGTCGCCGCATCAGCAGCGCCTGCAACGTCGCGTCCTGGAAGACGATCACCGCGTTGCCATCGGCATCGAGGCGGATATTGCAGTCGTCGCCGACGATATGAACCGCGTAGCCGCGGCCGCCGGTGTCGATCCAGACGCCATCGTCGACCCACTCGTCGTAGCCCAGCTCCGGCGCCAGATAGCGCAGCGAGTCGGTCATGCCGTCCTGAAAGCACAGGTGGGCATTGCCCGCGGCGTCGATGATGAGGTCGACGTTGGCGCCCATATCGCCGTCGCGGGTTTCGACATCTGAGCCCCATCCGGCGAGCATCTCGGGCTCGCTGAAGCCCGCGTCGAGCAGCCGGCTCCACCACAATCGACCCTCGGTGCGGTCATACCACGCGACGACCGGCCGCCCGTCGGGGTCGCGGGCCTGGCTGGTGAACAGGCCGGTGCCCTCGGGGTAGCTGCCGGTCTCGGGGTCGGGGTCGGGCAGCGCGCGGGCTTGCAGCACCAACGGCACCGCCCAGTCGCCGATGGCGTTGGGCGCGGCGTCGTTGGCCTGCACGTAGCGAATCTGGCTCTCGTCGTTGACGTTGGCCACGCGGTAGGCGATGCCCGGCGCGCCGTCGGGGCCGACGCTGATGCTGGACCAACGGCCGGCGTCGCCCTCGGCGTCGACCGTCATCGTCATCCAGACATGGCCGCTGCCGCCGGGCCGGGGCTCGCCGTGGGCGTATTTGAGCGCGTGGTGGTCGACGTCGTAGTAGGCGACGTGCAGCGCCCCGTCGGGGCCAGCGGCGATCGCGGTGTACTGGCCGACATCGGGCCCGTCGTCTTCGGTGCCGCCCCGGGGGCCGCTCGGCGCGCCGATGATCTCGCCGTCGGCGGGCACGCCGTCGACCCACTCCCAGACCCAGCCGGCGACCTGATCGAAGCGGCCGACCACCAGATCGCCGTAAGTCTCGGAGTAGGCGCTGGCCCAGGCGACCTGATCGACGACCGTGAGGTCGCTGAAACGGCCGATGAAGCCGGCGTCGATCGGATCGGCCTCGATGCAGCCGCACTCGACGCCGACCCGCGCGCAGGTCATCGGGTCGACCGCGCCGGGGTTGATGAGGCCGGTGTGGAAACC
>JAGQJJ010000354.1 GCA_020430675.1 Myxococcales bacterium | reverse complement strand
TTTTCCGTGCATCGCGGGCTGAGGTTCTGTAGGGAGCGAACACCTGCCCCCGACCCGAGGAGCCCGCGTGCTGGCTGAGGTCCGCCGGATCTATCGACAGAGCCTGAAGCCGGCCGACTCGAGGTTCAACCTGTACCTCGCCCGCCCCGTCGCCGCCGCGGTGGTGGCCGTGCTGGCGCGCACGCGGGTCACGCCGAATCAGGTCACCCTGTTTTCGATCGCGGTCATCCTGCCCGGCCTCGTCGCCCTGGCGCTCTTGCCCGGCGCCTGGGGTCTGGTGCTCGGCGTGCTCGGCGTCGAGCTGGCCTATATCCTCGATTGCGCCGATGGCCAGCTCGCCCGCTTGACCGGGCGCACCTCGCCGGTGGGCTCGGAGCTCGACTTCCTGATGGACGAGCTGAAGGCCTACCTGCTGGTCGTCGGCCTGACCGCGCGCTGGGTCCTGCAGGACGGCGGCGGCACGTACGCGCTGTTTGTGGGCCTCTTCTCGCTGGCCATCATCGGCGGCGCGCTGTCGTTGACGCGCTTCGTGCGCACGCCGGAGTACGCCGAGGCCACCGGCACCAAGCGCGTGCGCCACGGGCAATCGGTCGCCGAGGCGCGCACCCGCGGCGGCATGGTGGGGTTGGCCCTGATGGCGCTTCGCTTCATCAGTCAGTATCCCGTCAGCCTGCCGATCTTCGCCGCCGTGGACCGCCTCGACATCTTCCTGTATGCCTACGGCGGCGTGCACTTGCTCTATGTGGGGCGCACCGTGCTGGTCATCGGGTTGCGCCTCGGGCGCTTCGCGCCGCGCGACGAGGGGTCGAGATGAGAGCGATCATCATCGCCGCCGGGCAGGGCAGCCGCCTGCGCCCGCACACCGACGACCGGCCGAAGACCATGGTCGAGGTCGCCGACCGACCGCTTCTGCACCATCAGCTCGCGGTCTATCGCCGGTTTGGCGTGACCGATGTGGTGGTCATCGGCGGTTACAAGCGGCGCAGCCTGCGCACGCTGGGCGCCCGGGTCGTGCCAAACCACGAGTACCTCACCAATAACATCCTGATGAGCCTGTTCTGCGCCGGCCCCCGCCTGGTGGGCGATGTGCTGGTCAGCTATGGCGACATCATCTTCACGCCCAAGGTGCTGGAGCGCGTGCTCGAGACGCCACTGCCCGGGGTGCTGGCCGTCGACCGCATGTGGGCCAAGACCTACGAAGGGCGCACCGACCATCCCATCGAGCAGGCCGAATTGTGCCGCGTCTCGCCGCAGCGGCTGGTGACGCGGGTGGGCAAGTCGGTCGGGCCCGAGGGCGCGTATGGCGAGTTCATCGGGCTGGCGCGGTTCAGCGGCCAGCTGCTCGCGCGGCTGTGGGGGCTGTATCTGCGGGCGCTCGACCTGGGCGACCAGCAGCCCTACGGCGACGCGCCGACGCTGCGCAAGGCGTACCTGACCGATCTGATCAACGACGCGGTGGCGCATGGCGAGATCATCGGCGTGGCGCCGATCGCCGGCGGCTGGCGCGAGATCGACACGGTGCAGGATCTGGCGCGCGCCCGCGAGGTCGCAGAGTTTGCGATGCAGGAGGACGATTGATGGAGACGTTGAGCAGCTTCCTCGGCGGAGCCTGGGTCAAGGGCGCGGGCGAAGGCAGCCGGCTGTACGATCCGACGACCGACGCGGTGGTGGCCCACGCCTCGACCGACGGGCTGGACCTGGGCGCGGCGTTTGGATACGCCCGCGCGGTGGGCGGTCCGGCCCTGCGCGCGCTGACCTTCGCCGAGCGCGGCGCGCTGCTGGCGGCGATGTCGAAGGCGATTCACGGCCAGCGTGAGGCGCTGATCGAGGTGGGCCGCATCAACGGCGGCAATACGCGCTCGGACGCCAAGTTCGACATCGATGGCGCGACCGGCACGCTGATGTACTACGCCGGCCTGGGCCGCGAGCTGGGCGGGCGCCGCACGCTGCTCGACGGCGACGTCATCAACCTGGGCGCCAGCTCGCGCCTCGCCGGGCAGCACCTTCTGGTGCCCCGGGCGGGCGTGGCGGTTCACATCAACGCCTTCAACTTCCCCGCGTGGGGCCTGGCCGAGAAGGCCGCCTGCGCGCTGCTGGCGGGCATGCCGGTCATCGCCAAGCCGGGCACGTCGACCGCGATGCTGACCTGGGCCATGGTGCAGGCGGTGGTCGACGCCGGCGTGCTGCCGGCGGGCGCGTTGAGCCTGGTGGTGGGCAGCGCGCGCGACCTGCTCGATCACGTGGCGCCCGGCGATGTGGTGGCTTTCACCGGCGGCGCCGAGACGGCGACCGGCCTGCGCGGCCATCGGCGCGTCATCGAGGCCGGCGTGCCGGTCAACGTCGAGGCCGACAGCCTGAACGCAACGATCCTGGTGCCCGACGCCAGCGACGCGGCCTACGACGCTTTCATCCGCGACGTGCAGCGCGAGATGACCCAGAAGGCGGGCCAGAAGTGCACCGCCACCCGGCGCATCGTGGTGCCGCGCGACCGGGCCGACGACGTGGTCGAAGACCTGAGCGAGCGGTTGGCGCGCACGGTGGTCGGCGATCCGGCGCTTGAGTCGGTGCAGATGGGGCCGCTGTCGAGCAAGGCGCAGGTCGACGCCGCGCGCAAAGGCATCGCCGCGCTGCGGGCCGAGGCCGAGGTGGTCTTCGGCGACCCCGACGGCGGCGAGGTGGTCGGCGTCGAGCCCGGCGTGGGCTGCTTCGTGACCCCGCTTCTTCTGCGCGCGCCCAACGCGACCGGCGGCGACGCGGTGCATCGCGTCGAGGTCTTCGGGCCGGTCTCGACGGTGCTGCCCTACGACGGAAGCGCCGACGACGCGGTGGCGGCGGTGCGGCGCGGCGAGGGCAGCCTGGTCTGCTCGATGTACGGCGACGACCGCAACTTCCTGCGCTCGGCCATCGCCGGGCTGGCCGGCTGGCACGGCCGCATCGTGGTCACCGACGGCAAGATCGCCGACAAGGCGCTCGCGCCGGGCCTGGTGATGCCCCACCTGCTGCACGGTGGCCCCGGCCGCGCCGGCGGCGGCGAAGAGCTGGGCGGGCTGCGCGGCATGCGGCTCTATCAACAGCGCTGCGCGGTGCAAGGCAACGGCGCGCTGCTCTCGCGGCTGCTCGAAGACTGATCGAATGCCGTCGCGCATCGATCCAGCGCTCCTGCCCATCGCGCACTTTGCCGAGAAGGGCATTCCGTTCCACGTCTTCCTTGAGATGAAGGTCGTGCATCTGGTGCGCGGCGAAGCGGCGGTCTGCATTCCGCCCAAGCCGTTCTTGACCGGCGATCCGTTCCGGCCGGCGGTGCATGGCGGCGTGGTCTCAACGCTGCTCGACACCGCGGGCGGCGTGGCGACCTTCACCACGTTCAGCGACGCCAACGATCGGTGCAGCACGGTCGACCTGCGCGTCGACTACCTGCGCCCGGGGCCGACCGGGGTCGATCTGGTCGCTTTCGGCCAGATCTTGCGCCGCGGCAACCGGGTGGCGGTGACGCGCATGGAGCTCTTTGCCGGGGCGCTGCCCGAAGAGGGCGATCCGGCGCGCGCGAAGCCGATCGCCATCGGGCATGGGGTCTACAACATCATCCGCGTGGATGAGCCCGGTGAGTTCTGACGGCGTCGCTGCGAGGCGAGGCACGCTGCGGGCGCTGAGCGTCGCGCCGATGATGCAGCGGACCGATCGCTACTTTCGCCTCTTCGTGCGGCAGCTGACGCGGCATTCGCTGCTGTACACCGAGATGGTCACCGCGCATGCCTTGCTGCACGGCGATCGGGCGCGGCTGCTCGATTTTTTCCCTGAGGAACACCCGATCGCGCTGCAACTGGGCGGTGACGACCCCGCGGCGCTGGCCGAGTGCGCGCGCATCGCCGCCGATTGGGGCTACGACGAGGTCAACCTGAACGTCGGCTGCCCGAGCGATCGCGTGCAGCAGGGCAGCTTTGGCGCCTGCCTGATGCGCACGCCCGAGGTCGTCGCCGACTGCGTCGATGCCATGCGTGCGGTGGTTGCGCTGCCCGTGACCGTCAAGCATCGCATCGGGGTCGACGCGCTGGATGCCTATGAAGACATGCTGCGCTTTGTGGACGTGGTCGCCGCCGCCGGCGCCGATCGCTTCACCGTGCACGCCCGCAAGGCATGGCTCAGCGGCTTGAGCCCCAAGCAGAACCGCGAGGTGCCTCCGCTGCGCTACGCCGACGTCTACCGTCTGAAGCGCGAGCGGCCCCACCTGCCCATCGAGATCAACGGCGGCGTGCTGACGCTGGACGCGGCTTGCAAACACCTCGACCACGTCGACGCGGTGATGATCGGGCGGGCGGCATACGATGATCCAGGGCTTTTTGCCGACGCCGACGCCCGCGTCTTTGGCGACGCCGACTCGGGTTCGCTCGACCTGCTCGACGCGCTCGACGCGATGGTGCCCTACGCGGCCGCCCATCTGACCGAGGGCGGGCGGTTGCACCACGTCACGCGCCATCTGCTGGGCGCGTTTGCCGGCCGGCCCGGGGCGCGGGCGTGGCGGCGGGCGCTGACCGAAGGCGCGCTCGATGTGAACGCCGGGCTCGACGTGCTGACCAGGGCGATCGCCGAGATGCGCGGACGCGATCAGACCACCGGAGCCGCGCCCGGGGTGGGCGGCATGGTATCGCCGTCGACGCGGTGGATGACCGTCGACGGCGCGAACCGATAACCGCCGTCGAGCTTCTCGACAAACGGCCGGAGCCCCTCGGCGCGCAGGGTCGACACCGCGGTGTAGACGCGGTTGCGCCCCGAGTCGTGGCTCATGCGCTCGCCGGGCCAGCCGGCAGCGAGCAGCGCGTCGGTGTCGAGCGGTGCCTGGCCGCGGGCGTGGGCGTCAGCGAGCGCGGCCAGGATGCGCTTGAGCGACCCACGGCGGCGCAGATCGACGGTGCGGTTGTCGACGCGCATCCAGGCGCCGTCGACCGCGACCACCACCGCGCTGAGCGGATCGTGCGGCGCTTCAAGCGCCCGCAGCGCCTCCGACAGCTCGGCGGGCGCCGGGCGCCGCAGCGGCTCGCGGTCGACGCCGGCGGCGATCAACCGCGCGAGCACCTCGGGCACATCGGCCTGCTGCAACGCCATCAGCACCGCTTCGGGGCTGGGGTGGTTGATGACATGCACCGGCGC
>JAGQJJ010000353.1 GCA_020430675.1 Myxococcales bacterium | reverse complement strand
CTTCGCGCGTCGCGGCCTCATTTGTCAGGAGGACAATATGGTCCGGCTCAACCCCGAGCCCGTCGATCAACCAGGCGCGCATCTGCTCGGCGTCGGCCACGCACCCGTCGAGCTGCGGCTGAGCGAGGAAGTGATCGATGCCCACCAACAGGGCGAAGAAGCGGACGGGGGTGGCGGAAGTCATGGGGACATCCTTTCCGGTTGGGGGCGCGCTAGGGTCCGTATGGGGTCAAGCCCGTGGCGCGCGCGAGCGAGTGCATCTTTGTCAGGGTCGCGATGTGTTTGGGCGGGGTGGCCACGGAGCGCCCCTTGAAGACCTTCTCCTTGCGCACGTAGTCGCGCATGGTCGCCCCCTGATTGACAAAGACCGTCAGGTCGAACATGGCCAGCGCCACTTCCTTCCAGCGCGTATAGGGCACGTCGTGTCCCATGCGCCGGAACTCGAGCAGCAACCCCGCCTCGGGCCGCGGGCCGAACTCGCCCTCGCCGATATCAGCCGGGCCGGCCATGCCGGAGTAGAGATAGGTGTCTCCATCGCCCTCATCCCCGTGCAGACGGTGCAGTGACTCCACCGAGCCGGCGGTGATGAGATCGACCGGCGTATCGCGCGCCAGGCCTTTGAGGATCGTGACCGGGTTGAGCGCCGCGACCGCCGCCTCGCTGGCGCCCGCGACGCGCCCGGCGAGCGTCTTGCGCGCGAGCACCTCTTCCGAGCCGGCGCGGAAGGCGGTCCGAAGCCGCCCATCGGCGCCGCCGGCGACCATGCTGCGCAGCTCCGCGCGCTCCTCGTCGGTGAGCGACCTTGCCATCGACACGAGGCTGACCCGCGACATGAGCGGCGCGGCGTCTTTCAGGTAGGAGAGCTTGCCCCGCATCTTCGCCCCGGCGGCAGCATAGTGCGCCACCAGCGACAGCAGACTTTGCAGTCGCGCGTACTGCGGATCGCCGGCCTTGTCGCCGAGGGCCTTTTTCACCGCCTTGAGCGCGGCTTCGGTCGAGCCTTGGGTGCCTCCGGCGGCCTTGGTGGTCTTGCTGTGATCGCCCCAACCGATGGTCTCGGCCTCGGCGCTGCGGTCTTTGTCTCGACGCGACAGCTCGTGAAGCATCGTGGTCAGCTTCTCGAAGCGCACGCCCATCGTGGCCTGCGGGTGCGCGGTGAACGGATCCTGCTGCGTGCGCACGCCCCACTTCATCGCCAACCGCCGGGCGTAAGCGCGCGCACCGCGAACGTGCTCCTCTTCGGCCTCGAACTTGGCCCTGGCGGTCTCGTACGCCCCGGCACGGCCCGCGTCCGCTGCCGCGGCCGCTTGTGCTGCCTGCATCTTGGTGCGAAGCGATTCCAGCTTGCGCGTGGGCACCCGGGTCGACACCGGCCCGGCGCCGGGCACGTCGAGGTTGGTGTAATAATTGGGATCTTCGTCGGGGCCCCCCATTCCGCGAGCGGCGATGTCCGCCATATGCGCCGTCACATCATCCATCACCTTGATGAGTTGCTTGCGCCCCTCGCGGGTCTCGGGCAGCGGCGGTTCGATGATGACTTCGATGTCATGATGGTCCTGCTCGATCTTGTAGGTCGGCCCCAAATAGATGGGATCGTTCGCCCCGCAGGTGTTCTTCGGCGCGATCTCCCAGCCATCGGCTTTTGGCACGTACACCTTGGGGTTCTTCGAGCCAACGGTCTGAAACTCGAAGCCCACCGCCCAGCCATCGACCGGCGGCCCGCTGAGGCCACGCAATACGCTGGCATCGCGCTGGGCGCGGTGCGCGATGGCTTCACCGCCGCCGAGCGCGTGGGCCAGCTCGTGGCGCGCGATCTCGATCGGCGCGTCGCGGCGCAAAGCCACCAGGCCGCCATGGCAGACGCCCATGCCGGGCATGCCATCGACCACCGTCGAAGGCACCTTGTGGGGATCGATACGCCCGCCGGTCTCGGCGGCGATGCGATCGCCGAACGGGAAGCGCCCCGCGCGGGCCCCCGCCACCGCCTGCCGGGCCGCCGAGGGCGTGCATTCCGCCGCCGCTGCGGCCATGGCCCGGCCGATCGCCCGATTGCCCGCCGGTCTTCGAGAGGCGCCTTCGGGCGCGCGCGATGCCTTCGCGGGCGCGGTCTTGGGTGCTTCGGTTTTGACGGCGATGGATGGCATGCGCTCCCCTGTTCAGAGTCGAAGGGCAAAGGCGGTCGTGAGCAGGATGGCGTGCACCGGCTCGCGGGTGATGGTCAGCGGCCCATCGAAGTTGCTGGTGAACTGACGGGTGCCGCCGCCGTACAGCCACCGCAGCGTCATGCGCACGAAGCGCCAATCTTCGAGCCCGGCACCCATGGGCACTTCGACCCCGAGCACCACCGAGCCGATGCCCGCGCGTGACTCGAGCCGATCGGTGTCCGCCTCGCCGATCGGCACCAGCGCGCCGCCGCCCACGCCGACGAAGCCATGGCCAGCGGTGGTGCGAAAGACCTGGCTGAGCCCGAAATGCGCCTCGGCAAAAAAGGCCGCGTTGGACGACTGCCGCAGCTTCACCGGCTCGCCGGGCAATGACAGCGGGGTATAGGGCCACGACCCGAAGTAGTTGGCGACGCCTTGCACCTGCACGAACCAGCGCTCCCCGGGCCGGCGGTAGCGGATGCCCATCGTGGTCTCGAGCAGCCAGGTCGGCGCGTTCTGCACCGCGCCCTGTGGGCCCTGGTAGGCCAGCACCGCCAGCCCGCCGCCGAAGCTGACCACCGCGTCCCAGGGAATGACCGTGGCGCCGGGTGCCGACGCCTCGAGCCGAGCCCCGCGCTCAACGCCCGCATAGCCCGGCGTGTAGCTGCGCTCGCCGATGATGCGGGTGCGCAGGATGGTGCCGCAATGGGTGCCGGCGACCGGGATGATCACTTCCCCCTTGGTGCGATCGTTGATCTCGATGGTGCGGGTGCGGCCATCGGGGGTGAGCACCTCGATGCCGCGGATGCGATCGCCGGGCACATCGCGCGGCCACGCGCTGACATCGAGGCGCACCAGCCGCTGCTCGTCGGGCACCTCGCCGGCGATCTGCGCGCCGACGGCGCCGACGATGCCGCGCCAGCGCAGATAGGGTTCATCAAGCGACCACTCGACCTCGACCGGCGGCGTCACTGGATCATCGGCCAGCACATCGCAGGCATACTGGCAGGTGTCATCGGTTCGCGTGCTCTGGCACACGGCGCCGCGAATCTGAGCGGTGGGGCAGGTCTCGGCGGGCCACTCGCAGGGCATATGCCATGCGAAGCCAAAGCGGTGGGGCGTCGGTCGAATCGGCACCACCGGCCAACGATCGCTCCACGCGGCGCCCAGCACCGCCAGCTTGGAAGACAGCGTCAGCTCGCGCACCCGGTCGCCGGTGATCGCCGGCACCTCGACCGCCACGAAGCCTTCGTTGTTGCGCTCGCCATGGCAGACCGGCGCGCCGTCGATCCGCGCTTCTTCGAGCGTGCCAAAGCCGCTGATGAGCCGCGCGTCGACGCATTGGCAGCGTCGGCGCACCGGCACTTCGGCCCACGGCTCCTCAGTGGCACCGCGCGGATAGCTCAGCCGCGAAGACTCGAAGTCACCGCCCAGCACCCGATAGCTCGGGCGGCTGATCGCGGCCACCGGGCTCCAGCGAACGCGGCCACCGCTGACCTCAAGCCCATGAAACTCCGGCGGATTTTCGGCTTCGACGGTCTCGACGGCGATGTAGATCGTGCCCCCGGCCCGGGGCGCGGTGTCATCGCGGGCGCAGACCACGGTGTACTCAAACGGCGCGCGCTCGCCCAGATCGAGAAGGGCCCGGCAGTCCGGGTGGCGCTCGGCGGGGCACGTGCGGCAGCGACCGGTCTGGCCATCGTCCTTGGCCTCGCAAGTTCGGCCCTCACACACCGCGCGTTGCGAGAGCGATTGCAGATAATCGGCGTCGCCGCGCACCGCGCGCATCGACCGGCTGCGCGACGCGAGGCAGACCTGAGCCGGCGGCGCCTGGCCGGGCTCGGGCGTGAGCACCAACTTGAACTCTTCGGCGGCCGCTGGCGCCGAGAGCACAAGCAAGAAGAGCAGCGCGCCCCTCATTGCCCTTCCCCTTGCTGGGGCCCGGTGCAGCCGTCGCCATAGCAGACACCCAGGATGGGCGGCACCGTCTCGCCGTCGGTGTCCGCGATGGGCACCGGCAGATGGCAGGTGCCACCGTTGACGTCGGCGCAGTCTTCATCGCGCCAGCAGGACGTGCAGCAATCTCGACCCCAGCACACCCCGGGACGGTCTTCGAGCGAACAGCTCGACCCTTCGTTGACCCCGGCATTGCATGAGGAGACATGCACCGTGCGCGCGATGTCACCCAGAACATCAGCGGACACCGCGATGATGGTGCTCGCCCCGACCAATGAGACCTCGCTGTAGGCCAGGCAGAAGGTCTGAAAGGTCACCGGCGGTACGACCGCCTCGCGCGGGGTGATGCCATCGCGCCCGCAGAGCTTCACCTCGGCGACGGGTGACGCCGTGACCGCGTCGTGCGTGGCCACGGGCAAGAGCAATGTATCGGTGCTGTCGAGCTTCAGCGGCACCACCTTGACGCGGCAGCGCGCCGGCGCCTTCGACAAGGTGAAGCGGTCGATGGGACAGGAGTACAACGAGCATTGCACGTAGGCCGCCCGCTTGGGCAGGGACGAGAAGACGAGCTGATAGCCACCAAAGGTCTCGTTGATCTCGACCGCGATGCCAAAGCGGTTCACGCCGTAGAAGTCACTGGCCAGGGAAGGATTGATGACATCGGTCGCGAGCACGCAGATGCCTTGCCCGTCCTCGTGATCCGTCGTGGCAACCGCCTTGCGGCAGGTCAGCGGCGGCGGACAATCGATGGCGGAATCGCAGTTGATCGTCGGCGGCGAATCGGTGGCGCTGGTCAGTGTCTCCCAAGGCATCGGCAGGCATGCCAGCTCGTCGATACCATTCTCGACAGCGACCTCGCGGCAGGCAACGAAGGACAACGCCCATGCCACGATGAGGGCGGCGCGCATCACCGGGGCTCCGGCGTCGTGAACAAGCCCCCGTCGACCAGCTTGTTGAGCTTGCGATCCTCCGCACGCGTCGCGGCGAAGACATGGCGCAGCGCGATGGGTGGGTCTTCGTCGGCGGCGGCAAACGCAGCGCTGAGC
>JAGQJJ010000352.1 GCA_020430675.1 Myxococcales bacterium | reverse complement strand
GCATGGCATCCGCGCCAATGTCTGGGAGTATGCCTTGCGCAAGGCCCCCTACGAAGCGCGCTATCGCACGGCGTTGGAGCGCGACTTCAAATGGCTGCTGAGCGCGCTGCATGAGACGGGGTGGCGCTATTCGATGACCTCGACCGATTGGGACAACTCGTGCACGCAGTATGGCGTGCTGGGCATCTGGGCCGCCGAGCGCGCGGGGTTCTCGGCCGGCGATGCCTTCTGGGCCAAGATGTCGCGCCACTTCCGCGGCGTGCAGAACGACGACGGCGGCTGGGGGTACGTGGCGGGCAGCTCGTCGTCGGCCAATATGGCCACCGCCGGGCTGGCCAGCATGTTCCTGGTCTTTGACTATGCCTATGGCCGCAAGCATGCCTTCAAGGCCGGGCAGCCCAATCCCTTCGCCGAGGGCGACGCGCGGGCGGTGCTCGATGCCATGGAGCGTGGCATGACCTGGCTTGGCAAGGCCGATGGCCAACGCAACAACGCCTATTACCTGTATGGCATCGAGCGCGCCGCGGTGGCCGGCGGGCGCAAGTATCTGGGCGGCGTCGACTGGTTCGCCGAGGGCGCCGAGGGCGCGTTGCGGGCGCAGGCGCCGGATGGCAGCTTTCCGTTGGGGTACACGGGCGAGATCGGCACCGCGCTGACCACGCTGTTCCTGGTGTACGGCGGCGCGCCGGTGGCCATCGACAAGCTTCAGTACGGCGAAGGCACCGCGTGGAACCTGAACCCACGCGACGCGGCCAACGTGGCGCGCTCGCTGTGGCAGGCCTATGAGCGGCCGGTGAACTGGCATACGGTGTCGCTGAGCGATCCGGTCGAGGAGTGGGAGGCGCCGATTCTGTATATCAGCGGCTTCGAGGCGGCGAAGTTCAACGACGCCGACGTGGCCCGGCTGCGCAGCTATGTGCAGCGCGGGGGCACCATCTTCGCCGAGGCGGCCGATGGCGGCAAAGGCTTCACCGCTAGCATGGAGAAGCTGGTTGGCCGCATCCGGGCCGGGGCGGCGCTGAGCGCGCTGCCCGCGGACCACGCGCTGTTCACCGCGCTGCGGCAGGCGTGGACGAACCGCCCGCATCTGCGCGGCGCGTCGGATGGCACGCGGACGTGGTTTGTCTTCTCGGATGACTACCTGGCCGCGGACTGGCAGATGAACCGCACCGAGAGCGATGCCTTCCCGCTGGCGTTGAGCCTGCTGCTGTATGTGACCGACCTGGGCGCGCTGGCGGGGCGTTTCTCGACGGCGGTGCCGCCGGGCGAAGGGGCCGAGGCGCGGGATGGCCGGCTCATCGTGGCCCGGGCGCGGTTCGGCAGCGACGATGACTGGGATGCAGCCGAGGCGACGTGGGCGGCGGTCGCGCCTTATGCCCGGCACGAGGCCGGCGTCACCGTCGTCGAGGCCGGGCCGGTGAAGTTGACCGATCCCATCCACGCAAATCTGCTGCACTTGACCGGGCGGAGACAGCTGAAGCGTTCAGACGCGGGGCGCGCCGT
This sequence comes from Myxococcales bacterium, assembly GCA_020430675.1. Next base: position 3,644 of record JAGQJJ010000352.1, on the reverse strand, counting down.
ACAGCGCCGTGTTGGTGAGAACGGCGAAAAAGAACTGGTCGATGCCTTCGCCGGCTCGCCGGCATTCGCCGAGTCGGCGCGGCGTGAGTTGGAGGCCATGTTCGGGGCGCTGGCGCCGCTGGAAGGCAACGCGCCGCTGGCGGTCGGACGGTTTGAGGGCGGCGTCGACCTGACCCGCGGGGTGCGTTACGCGCTGCCGGCCCGGCGCGCGCTGCGGCGGGCGGGGCTTGAGGTCGACCGGGCGCACCTGAAGGTGGCGCGGGTCGGTGGCCGCGCAGCGGTGGTCTTCTCGGCCTATGACCTGAGCGCGGCGCTGGCCGGCGTGCGCGCCTGGGGCGCGAGCGGCTACGTGCCGGCGTCGGCGCGGCGGGTGGTGACCAACGTGCTGGCTTCGATCGCTGAGGGTTGAGCGGAGATGGGGTAAGATCGCGCGGTTCGGGGAGACTGGTGCTCCGAACCGACCGACGGAGACCGAAGATGCGCGAACTTGTGCCCCTTTTTGCTCTGCTGCTGCTCGCCACGCCGCTGGGCTGCATCCGCGAGGACAGCAACGCCCACGACGCGATGGTGCCTGACCGGTCCGATGGCGGCGAAGGCGAGGGCGAGGGTGAAGGCGAAGGCGAGGGCGAAGGTGAGGGCGAAGGCGAAGGTGAAGGCGAAGGCGAAGGTGAGGGTGAGGGCGAAGGTGAAGGTGAGGGCGAAGGCGAGTGCATCCCCGACTGCGCCAACCGCGACTGCGGCATCGACCCGCGCTGCGGCGAGCTGTGCGGCGAATGCGCCGGCGATGAGATCTGCAACGATAACAACCGCTGCGAGGCCATCTGCACGCCGCAATGCGCCGGCCGCGAGTGCGGGCCCGATCCCATGTGCGGCGAGTCGTGCGGCATGTGCGCCGAAGGCATGTGCAACGCCGATGGCCGCTGCGTCGTGGAGTGCATGCCGATGTGCGCCGGCCGCACCTGCGGACCCGACCCGGTCTGCGGCGTGAGCTGCGGCCAGTGCGGCAACGGCGAACGCTGCACCGCCGGTCAGTGCGTGGCCGATCCGCGCCCGCCGGTGATCAACTCGCTGACCGTCGACCGCGCCCAGCTCAACCAGACTCAGCAGGTGACCTTCACCGCAATGGTCACCGACCCCGACAACGACATCGCGTCCGTCACGATCACCACGCTCGACGGCTTTGCGCTCGGCGAGATGGCCAACCGCGGCGGCGGGCGCTTCACGCTGACGCTGCCCTGGTCGGCGTTCAACGAGATCGAAGCGTTCGACTTCATGGACAGCGAGCGGCGGACTTTTGAGGCCATCGCGGTCGACCGCGCGATGCTTGAGGCGAGCCGCCAGGTTGCGATCACGTTCATCTGCCAGGTGGGCGGCGTCAACGTGCCGGCCTGCAACGGCACGTGCGCCAACGATGCCGAGCTCGGCTGCATCTGCGCCGACTTCGTCGGCGTGACCTGCGTCAACGACCAGCTCGCGTTCTGCGATCCCGACCCGGCCCAGACCGGCCTTGGGTTCAACTGCGGCGACATCCTGGGCGACGGCTCGGTCGTGGGCGAGTGCCGCGAAGATGTGCGCGGGCCTGGTCTCGGCAACTGCGTCTTCCCGCTCGGCGAGCAGTGTGACTTCAACGCGGGGGAGGATCGGTTCATCTTCCCGTGCCTGGATGCCAACGCGCGCATCGGCGATCGCGTCGGTTGCATGGACGGCGTTTGCAGCGCGGGCTTCGCGCGCTGCAACCCCGACCGCGACTTCGCCAACCTGGGCCCGGTCTGCGATGGTGGCAAGCTGGTGTTCGCCTGCCTTGAGCACGGGCTCATCCCCCAGCCGGTGGCGCTCAACTGCCAGCAGGCGGCGCTCGGCGGCGCCCGCGGCACATGCAACGGCGGGGTCTGCCTGCAGCCCGACGCGGGCGGGGTCTGCCTGCCGGGTGTGGTCGAGTGCGGCGGCGGTCGTTCGTGCCGCAACGTCGACGCAAACACCGGCCAAGGCGCCTGCGGCTAAGCAGACCGCGGCGGCGGTGTCGGTGGCGAACGCCCATCGGGAGTGTTAGCCTCGTACCATGTCTGCCGCCCGTCCCCTGCATACCGATGCCGAGCTGCGCGCCCGCGTGCGGGCGGTCGGTCTGCGCGCCACGCGCGGGCGGGTACGGGTCTACAGCCACCTGCTCGACTCCCAGACGCCGCGTTCCCACCAGGACGTGGTCGAGGCGCTGGCCGACCATTCTTTTGATCGGGCCAGCGTCTACCGCAACCTCACCGACCTGACGCGCGTCGGTTTGCTGCGCCGCTTCGACGTGGGCGACCATGTCTGGCGGTTCGAGCCGGCCCACCGCGCCGCGCCGGTCGATGAGCACGCGCATTTTGTGTGCACCGATTGCGGCAACGTGGTGTGCCTGCCAGGCATCGAGGTGGATGTGCCCATCGGCGCGCCGGTGCCCGCCGCGGTGGTGCGCCATCAGGTTGAAGTGCAGCTTCGCGGCGTCTGTGACGCCTGTAGCTGACGCCAAGAGAGTGTCATGAGGACGATGAACGCCCCTGGTCGCAATGATCCCTGCTGGTGTGGCAGCGGCAAGAAGTACAAGCGCTGTCATCTGGGCGTCGCGCCGCCCCCCGAGGCCACCGCGGCGCCGGTGATCAAAGCCGCGCCCGCCATCGTGGCCGCGCCCCCGGTCTCGCAGAGCGTGCGCAAGGGCATCGTCAGCCCGATGCGCTCGGTGCCGGCGCATATCGCCCGGCCGTCGTACGCCGCCACTGGGCGCCCGACCGAGCCGCGGGCGCGCGATTGCCTGAAGACCACGCCCGAAGAGATCGAGCGCATGCGGTACGCCTGCAAGATCGCGCGCCAGGTGCTCGACCGCACGCTCGCCGCGGTGGCGCCCGGGGTGACGACCGAGCAGCTCGACATCGTCGCCCACGAGGCGAACATCGAGCTCGGCGCCTATCCGAGCACGCTCAACTACCACTTCTATCCGAAGTCGATCTGCACGTCGGTCAACGAGGTGGTCTGCCACGGCATCCCCGACGATCGCGCGCTGCAAGAGGGCGACATCGTCAACCTCGACATCACCGTCTTCATCGACGGCATGCACGGCGACTGCTCCGAGACCGCGTTTGTCGGCAAGCCCGACCCGCAGAGCCGCCGCCTGGTCGAGACGACCTACGAGTGCATGATGGCCGGCATCGACGCGGTGAAACCCGGCGAGCGGCTCAACGAGATCGGCAAGGCCATCACCGCGGTCGCCCATCGCAAGGGCTTCAGCGTGGTCGAGCAGTTTGCCGGGCATGGCATCGGCGAGCAGTTCCACATGGACCCGCAGATTCTGCATTACCGCGACTTCCGCCAGCGCCGCCGCTTTGCCCCGGGCATGACCTTCACCGTCGAGCCGATGATCAATATCGGCACGCCCAAGTGCGTGATCTGGCCCGACAATTGGACGGCGGTCACCGCGGACGGCAAGCGCAGCGCGCAGTTCGAGCACACCCTCCTGGTGACCGAAGACGGCGTCGACATCCTCACCGTCGGCGCCGACGGCCCCTACTTCCGCAAGCAGCTCGCCGCGCTCGGCCTGTAACCCGAGCCAGTTCCCTCGACCTTCCACTCGCCACGGACGACGCCGCGCAGGCGCAGCCCGTCCTTCGCCCAGC
>JAGQJJ010000351.1 GCA_020430675.1 Myxococcales bacterium | reverse complement strand
GCGGGTGAGACGCCGCCGGCGACGCCGCCTGCGCCCGCCGAACCCACCGGGCCGGCGGTCGATCGCCGCCTGGTCGGCACGCTGGTGGCCACCGGGCATCAGAGTGTCGAATTCACCAATGATGACGGGCAGATCGCCGCCTGGGTTCTCGATGAGCCGCAGTATCGCGCCCGGGTCAAGGCCGAGGGCGATGCGCCGCCGAGCGAGGTGCCCTTCCGCTTTGTGGACCTGCTGCCCGAGAAGCCCGAGCCGCATCAGAAGGGCATCTTTCTGCCGCCGCTGATCGACTTGCAGCTCGCCGGGGCGCCGGCGCTGGGCGAGTACACCGTCGCCGAGCAGAGCAAAAAGTCCCTGCGGCTGGTGTGGACCGACCCGCAATCGGGCGTCGAGGTGACGCGCAGCTACACGCTGGGCGACAGCTATACCGTCAACGCGACGGTGACGCTGAAGAACCCTGGCGCGACCGCCGTGCCCTACGACCTGAGCGCGCGCTTGCGCGGGGCGCAGAACGACAGCCAGACCGGCGGCGGCCTCTTCTCGCCGCCCATCTACCTGTTCGAGGTGGTCTGCAAGCGCGCCGAGAAGTTCGAGCGGCTGCCGGCGAAGAAGATCGTCGGCCACATCGAAGACAACGAGCCGGTTCGATGGACCGATGGCATCGGCTGGGCGGGCGTCGACAACCGCTACTTCATGACCGCGCTCGCGGCCGAGCCGGGCGCGCTGGAGGCCTGCGAAGCCGAGTCAAGCCGCGAGGGCGTGCCGCCGGGTTATACGCGGCTGACCGCGCGCGTGGACATGGCGGGCGGCGAGATCGCGCCCGGCGCGAGCGTCGAGCGCACGGTGACGCTGTACGCGGGTCCGAAGAAGCTCTCCGATCTGCGCACGATCAACCCGCCGCTCGACTCGGCGATCGACTTCGGCTTCTTCAGCGTCATCTGCGTGCCCATGCTCTGGCTGATGCGCGCCTTCTACGGCTTCGTCGGCAACTGGGGGGTGGCGATCGTGCTGCTCACGCTGCTGGTCAAGCTGCTGACGCTGCCGCTGACCTTCAAGCAGTACAAGTCGATGGCGGCGATGAAGATTCTGCAGCCGCAGATGAAGGCGCTGCAGGCGAAGTACAAGGAAGACAAGGTCAAGCTTCAGCAGGAGATGATGAAGCTGTACCGCGAGCACAAGGTGAACCCGCTCGCGGGCTGCCTGCCGATGGTCATGATGATGCCCATCTACTTCGCGCTGTACCGCACCATCTATTCGGCGGTCGAGCTGTACCAGGCCGATCTGGGCGGCTGGATTCACGACCTGTCGCAGCCCGACCCCACCTACATCACCCCGCTCGTACTCGGCGTGCTGATGTTCGTGCAGATGCGGCTCAACCCCAGCGCGGGCGATCAGGCGCAGCAGAAGATCCTGCAATACATGATGCCGGTGATGTTCACGGTGATGATGCTCTGGCTGCCGAGCGGCCTGGTCGTCTACATCCTGGTCAACACGCTGCTGGGCATCGGCCAACAGTACTACATGTACCGGCGCCCCCAGGCCGCGCCGGCGAAGGGGTAGGTCATGCGCGACGATCACGGATCGCCCGAGCAGATGGGCGCGGCGTTCCTCAACGAGCTGTTCGCCCAGATGCGCCTCGGCGCCAAGGCCCGCGCGGGCGCGCCCCGCGATGGCTGGCAGGTCATCGAGATCACCGGCGAGCTGACCGCGTTGCGGCGTCGGCCCGACCTGGTCTCGGCGCTCAATCACCTGACCGGTCAGGTGGTCAACCGCGCCGCCGGCGAGCAGACGCGCTGTCTGATCGACCTGGGCGGCGACTACGAAGCGCGCAAGGCCCTGCTTGAGACGGTGGCCGATGACGTGGCCCGGGCGGTGAAGCGGACCGGCCGTCAGGCGGTGCTCGACGGCCTGCCTTCGCCCGAGCGGCGCGTGGTGCATGCGCGGCTGGCCGAGGTGGGCGGCGTGGCGACGCGCAGCGAAGGCGACGAGCGCAATCGGGTGCTCTATATCACCCGCGCCTGACGGCGCCAACAACGGGCAAAAAGCTGTTGAATTTCGGCAATTTGCTCATTCATGAGCCCCTTGTGGGCGTCGGTAGGTGTGTGGTATTCTGCGCGCCCTGCGCAGCGCGGAGGAGCAGATGACCGAGACCGTCCCGTTGTCCGAAGGGACCGATTACGGCGCCGATAGCATCAAGGTGCTCAAGGGGCTCGAGGCGGTGCGCAAGCGCCCGGGCATGTACATCGGCGACCCGAATGACGGCACCGGTCTGCATCAGCTCGTGTACGAAGCGGTCGACAACTCGATCGACGAAGCGCTCGCCGGCCATTGCGACCGCATCGTGGTCACGCTGCACCTCGACGGCGGGGTGACGGTCGAAGACAACGGGCGCGGCATCCCGGTCGGCCTGCACGTCGGCGAAGGGCGCAGCGCGGCCGAGGTCATCATGACCGTGCTGCACGCGGGCGGGAAGTTCGACGCCAACTCCTACAAGGTCTCGGGCGGCCTGCACGGCGTGGGCATCTCGTGCGTCAACGCGCTCTCCGAGAAGCTTGACCTCGAGATCTGGCGCGAGGGCGGCATCTGGAAGCAGACCTATGCGTTCGGCGAGCCCCAGGCGCCGCTGGAGCGCGTGGGCGAGACCCGGCGCAGCGGCACGCAGATCCGGTTCCTGCCCGACCGCCAGATCTTCCGCGAGAACGCCGAGTACAGCTTCGACATCCTCTCGCAACGCCTGCGCGAGCTGTCGTTCCTCAACCGCGGCGTCGAGATCGTCATCATCGACGAGCGCGGCGAGGGGCGCCGACACGACTTCAAGTATGAGGGCGGCATCGCCTCGTTTGTCGAGCACCTCAACCGCAACAAATCGCCGCTGCACCCCGAGGTGGTCTATTTCATCGACGAGCGGGACGGCATCGAGGTCGAGGTGGCGTTGCAGTGGAACGACTCCTACCAGGAGAGCGTGTCCTGCTTCACCAACAACATCCGCAACCGCGATGGCGGCACGCATCTGTCGGGCTTCAAAGACGCGCTGACCCGCACCATCAACAACTACGCGCAGGAAGAGGGGCTGCTCAAGGGCCTCAAGTCGACGCTCTCGGGCGATGACGTGCGCGAGGGCATGACCGCGGTTGTGTCGTGCAAGGTGCCCGACCCGAAGTTCAGCAGCCAGACCAAAGAGAAGCTGGTCTCCAGCGAAGTCAAGCCGGTGGTGCAATCGGCGGTGGCCGAGCGCCTCAACGAGTGGCTGCTCGAGAACCCGGCCTCAGCCAAAAACGTGGTCAACAAGGCGATCGGCGCCGCTCGGGCCCGTGACGCGGCCCGCCGCGCCCGCGAGCTGGTGCGCCGCAAGGGCGCGCTCGACTCGGCGGCGCTGCCGGGCAAGCTGGCCGATTGCCAGGAGAAGGATCCGGCAAAGTCGGAGATCTATCTGGTGGAGGGCGACTCGGCCGGTGGCTCGGCCAAGCAGGGGCGCGATCGGGCCACGCAGGCCATCCTCCCGTTGCGCGGCAAGATCCTCAACGTCGAGAAGGCGCGCCTCGACAAGATGCTGTCGAGCCAGGAGATCGCGACGCTGATCACCGCGCTCGGCACGGGCATCGGCGCCGACAACTTCGACGTCTCGCGCCTGCGCTACCACAAGATCATCATCATGACCGACGCCGACGTCGACGGCTCGCACATCCGCACGCTGTTGCTGACGTTCTTCTATCGACAGATGCCCGAGATCATCGAGCGCGGTCACCTGTACATCGCCCAGCCGCCGCTGTTCCGCGCCAAGAAGGGCAAGCAGATCCGCTACTTGAAGAACGAAGCGGCGCTGGCGAGCCACCTGATCGATGGTGCGACCCGCAGCGTGAAGGTGCGCGTGCCCGACGGCGAAGAGATGGAGGGCGAGCACCTGCGCAACCTGCTGGTGAAGCTCTCGGCCTTCTACGATGAGCTGGCGCGCATTCAGCGCCGGGGCGATGCACGGGTCTTCGAGGGCTTGCTGCTCGCCGGTGCGCTCGAAGAGCCCGAGGCCTTCTTCGAGCGCGAGCGCGTCGAGGCGATGGTCGAGACGCTGCGCGCCTTCTTCGACGGCACATACCCCGATGAGATCCCGGTGCGCTTCCACGTCGAGCGCGAGGAGTCGCGGGCGCTGGTGCGCCTCGTCGCGCGCGCCGAAGCCGACGCCGAGGCCGACCAGGAGCCTGGCGCTGAGCCGACCGCCGAGGCACCGGCGGCGCCGGTGGTCGAGGCCCCCGCGGCCGGCTGGCGCCTTGTGGCCCGCTCGCGCATCGGCGGCGGCGAGCGCCGCACCGTGGTCGACCGCGCGGTCGCGACCGCGCCCATCACCGCCAACGCGCGGCAGATGTTCGCCCAGTTGGGCGGCTTCGCCAGCAACGGGCCCTTCTCGCTCGTGGCCAACGACAAGGAAAACCCGGCCGACTCGCTGCACGCGCTGCTCGAAGCGCTGCTCGATCAAGGACGGCGCGGGCTCGACATCCAGCGCTACAAGGGCCTCGGCGACATGAACCCCGAACAGCTCTGGGAGACCACGATGGATCCCGGCACCCGCACGCTGCTTCAGGTGCGCATCGACGACAGCGTCGAGGCCGATGAGATCTTCACCGTGTTGATGGGCGACAACGTCGAGCCGCGGCGCGAGTTCATCGAGCAGAACGCGCTCAACGTGAAGAACCTCGACGTGTGAGCCTGCCCCCGCCCGCCTATCTGGCCGAAGTGGAGCGCGTTTTTGTCGCGCAGGCCGGTCGCGGGCTGCTCTTGTCCCCCGCCGATCGTGAGCTGGTCGCCCGCTTTGCCCGGGCCGGCGTGCCGGTCGGCGTGGTCGTCGAGGGCATCGAGCGGGCGTTCGCGCATGATCCGCCGCGGCGGGTGCGCTCGTTGCGCTATGCCGAGCCCGCCATCGAAGCCGCGGTCGCAGCGTGGCGATGGCGGCAGGCCGGAGCCGGCCCGGTGGGTCCGGCGCCCGACGCGCAGGTCGCCCTGGTCGCCGCTTTTGCCGAGTTGCTCGATCGCATCGCCGCCGGTCGCCGCCAGGGCGATGCGCCACAGACCGCGGCCGTCGATCGCGTCTGGCAGGCGGTCGACGCGCTCCGTGGGCGCTTCGCCGCCGGCGCCGAGGCCGATCCCATCGCGGCGCTGATGCGCTTGGAAGACGAGCTGACGA
>JAGQJJ010000350.1 GCA_020430675.1 Myxococcales bacterium | reverse complement strand
CGGCGTGTCGATCCGCGAGCTGATCGAGACCTTCCTGCCGCGCGGCTTCTTCCCCGCCGTCGTGCCCGGCACGTGGCATGTCACCGTCGGCGGCGCCATCGCCAACGACATCCACGGCAAGAACCACCACGTCGACGGCTCGTTCTGCGACCACGTCCGCCGCATGCAGATCCTGACCGCCAGCGGCGACATCATCGCGTGCGACCGCGAGGCCACGCCCGACCTGTTCTGGGCCACCGTCGGCGGCCTGGGCCTGACCGGCATCATCCTCAGCGCCGAGATGCAGCTCACCCGCGTCGAGAGCGAGCTGGTCGAGATGGCGTCCATCCGCTTCGAAGACCTGGACGGCTTCTTCGAGGTCAGCCGCGAGAGCGCCTCGGCGACCCATGTCGTCGGCTGGCTCGACTCGGTCGCCAGCGGCCCCGCGCTCGGCCGCGGCATCCTGATGCGCGGCCGCCACGCGCCCGCCGGCCGCGAAGCCTCGCCCGATCCGCTCGGCCGCCTGACCGATGCCCTCGAACCCGTGCTCGCGGTGCCCTTCGACCTGCCCGATTGGCTGATGAACCGCGTGACCATGCGCCTCTTCAATGAGGCATATTTCCGCAAGCACCCACGCGGCCGCCGCGAAGTCGTGGTGCCCTACGGCCCGTACTTCTTCCCGCTCGACTTCGTGCGCGACTGGAACCGCGGCTACGGCAAGCGCGGCATGCTGCAATACCAGCTCTCGGTGCCGCCCGCAGCTGCCCACGACGCCCTGCGCGCGGTGCTCAACGAGATCACCCACAGCGGCATGCCCTCGTTTCTGACGGTCATCAAGGAGTTCGGCGACCGCAGCCACGGCGGCCTGTCGTTCCCCACGCCCGGCGCGCTGCTCGCGCTCGACTTCCCCAACTTCGGCGCCCCGCTGCTCGCGCTGCTCGAACGCCTCGACGCGCTCGTCGCCGACGCTGGCGGCCGCGTCTATCTGGGCAAGGACGCCCGCCTGCCGCGCGATGTCTTCCGCCGCATGTACCCCGAGTGGGAACGCTGGAAGGCCGTGCGCGACCATTGGGATCCCGACCATGTCTTCCAGTCGGCCCTCGGGCGCCGGCTCGGCCTGTCGGGGGAATGACATGAGCGTGCTCATCCTCGGCGCCACCTCGCGCATCGGCCAGCAGATCGCCCACCGCTTCGCCGAAGCCGGTCACCCGGTCTACGTGGCCGCCCGCGACGTCGCCGAAGCGGAGCGCATCGCCGCTGACGTGCGCATCCGCCACCAGGCCGAAGCGCAGGCCGGCGCGTTCGACGCCACCGACTTCGACGGCCACGCCGCGTTGCTCGACCGCGTCGAAGCCGCCGTCGGCGCCATCGAGGTCGCGGTGCTTGCGTTCGGCGAGATGGGCGACCAAGAGACCTCGCAGGCCGACTTCAACCAGGCCCACAAGGTCATCGACATCAACTACACCGGAGCGGTCAGCGTCTGCGAGGCGCTCGCCGCCCGCCTCGGCCCGCGCGGCCGCGGCGCCATCATCGGCATCACCTCGGTCGCCGGCGACCGCGGGCGTCAAAGCAATTACATCTATGGCAGCGCCAAGGGCGCCTTCACGCTGTATTTGCAGGGCCTGCGCAATCGCCTGTTCGGCCAGAGCGTCAAAGTCATGACGGTGCGCCTCGGCTTCGTCGATACGCGCATGACCTTCGGGCTGAGCACCGGCATCCCCATCGCCTCGCCCGAGCGCATCAGCGCAGCGCTCTATGCGGCGTGGCAGCACGGCGAAGACGACGTCTACCTGCCCCGCTTCTGGCGCGGCATCATGGGCGTGATCCGCGCGGTGCCCGAAGGCGTCTTCAAGCGGCTGTCGCTCTGATCCAAGCAGCCACCGGCAGGGAGGCGACGATGGTGCGCATGGCATTGGCAATGGCTTTGAGCCTCGCCTTCGTGGCGTGTGACGACGCAAACGACCCGGAGACCGAAGCGCCCGACCTCAATGTGATCGGGCAGGTCGACATGGCGCAGCGCGACCGCGGCCTCGCGCTCGACCAGGGCGTGGGTGAAGACGCAGCGCCGCAGCCCGACTCGGGCGCTGACGTCGCCATCGAAGCCGACATGGAGGCCGACGCCGTCGCGGCCGATGCCATCGTCGAGATCGACGCCGAGCCCGACGCCGCCATCGACGTCGACGCGGCCCCCGAACCCGACGCCGCCCCCGTGGAAGGCCCGGCGCGCTATCCCACCGACCAGACGCAATCACCGATCACGCCTCACGTCGCCGCCAACCTGCGCGCCATCGCCGACCGCGCCCCGCATCAGGATGACGTCTTCGCCAAGGTCGGCGCCTCGGCCACCGCCAGCCTCGCGTTTCTGCACTGCTTCGGCGGCAATCGCATCGACCTCGACGGCCGCGATGCCTTGCAACCCACGCTCGATGCCTTCCGCGCGGGCGACGCGGCCGGCGACGACCCCTTCTCGCGAACCAGCCTCTGCGCCACGGTGGGCTGGAGCGCCGGCGCCGCCATCTCGGGCGATCCCAGTCCGTTGCAACAAGAGGTCGATGCCATCGACCCGCGCTTTGCAGTCATCATGTATGGCACCAATGACATCGAACAGCGTGACATCGATCGCTATGGCGGCAACCTGCTCACCCTGGTCGACACCCTGACCGAGCAAGGCATCATCCCGGTGATCAGCTCGGTCATGCCCCGCGACGACAACGCCGACTCCGACGCGCTGGTGCCTTCCTACAACGCCGTCGTGCGCGGCGTCGCCGAGAGCCGCCAGATCCCCTTCATCGACTTCTACCGCGAGTTGCTGCCGCTGCCCGACCATGGCCTGGGCGATGACATGCTGCACCCCAGCGCGTTTCGCGACGGCGGCCTCGCCGCCTGCGTGTTCACCGACGAGGGGCTCAGCTACGGCTATAACATCCGCAATCTCATCACCTTGCAGGCCCTCGACCGCGCCCGCCGCATCGCGGTGCTGGGCGAAGACGCCTTCGATCCGCCCCAGCCCGAGCAGACCTACGCGGGCACCGCCGCCGATCCCATCCGCGTGACCGCCCTGCCCTACGCCGACGTGCGCGACACCCGCATGGCGCCGCAATCGGCGCTCGACGTCTACCCGGGCTGCGACGCCCCGCAGGATGAATCCGGCGGCGAGTTCATCTATCGCCTCGACCTCGACCAGCCCGCCCAGCTCCGCGTCTATGTCATCGACCGCGGCTCGGTCGACATCGACGTGCACCTGCTCGGCGATCCCACCGACCCGCAGACCTGCCTCAACCGCGCCCACACCGGCATGCGCGTCAGCCTCGACCCCGGCACCTGGTACTTCTCGCTCGACACCTTCGTCAACGCCCAAGGCCCCCAAGCCGGCGAGTTCATGTTCGTGCTCGTCGCCGACCCCTGACCGCGCGCCGAACCCCTTGTCAGCCCGCGCAAAGCCGGGTCTACTGTCGGCCGCTCAAACAGAGGAGCCACGCCGATGACCGTCGTCCACCCGCCCATGCCGAAGTGCGATCACCAGCCGCGCCCCTATGACGGGCCCAGCCGCGAAGAGGTGCTCAACCTGCGCCGCCAGTACCTGACCCCGGCGCTGATCACCTTCTATCGAGAGCCGATCATGATCGTCGAGGGGCATATGCAGTACCTCTACGACGAGACCGGGCGGCGCTATCTGGACGCTTTTGCCGGCATCGCCACCATCAGCGCGGGCCACGGCCACCCCAAGGTGCTTGCCGCTGCGCGCGATCAGCTGGAGCGCCTGCAGCACGGCACCACGATCTACCTGCACCCCAAGATCGCCCAGTTCGGCAAGAAACTGGCCGATACGCTGCCCGCGGGCCTCGACGTCTGCTACTTCCTCAATACCGGCAGCGAAGCCAATGAGCTGGCCATGACCATGGCCCGCAGCTTCACCGGCAATTATGACTTCATCGCGCTGCGCAACGGCTATCACGGCGTGTCGCCGACCGCGATGGGCCTGACCGCGCATAGCACCTGGAAGCAGCCGGTGCCGCACGGCTTCGGCGTGCACCACGCGCGGCTGCCCAACCGCTACCACGGGCCCTTCGGCTACGACGACCCGCAGGCCGGCGCGCGCTACGCCGAAGACATCGTCGATCTCATCCGCCATGGCACCTCGGGCAACGTCGCCGGCTTCATCGCCGAACCCATCCAGGGCGTCGGCGGCGTGGTCGAGATGCCGCCCGGCTACCTGCAAGCGGTCTACGCCGCGGTGCGCGCGGCCGGCGGCCTGTGCGTTGCCGACGAGGTGCAGACCGGCTTCGCGCGCACCGGCGAGCATTTCTGGGGCTTCGAGGCCCATGGCGTGACGCCCGACATCGTCACCATGGCCAAGGGCATCGGCAACGGCGTGCCGCTCTCGGCGGTCGTGACCCGCTCCGACATCGCCGCCGCGCTCGCCAAGCGCGTGCACTTCAACACCTTCGCCGGCAACCCGGTCTCGTGCGCTCAGGGCCTCGCCAGCCTCGAAGTGCTGCTCGACGAAGACTATCTGGGCCACGTCCGCCGCGTGGGCGCCCGGCTGCACGAGGGCCTGCGCGCCCTGCAGAAGCGGCACGCGATCATCGGCGACGTGCGCGGCAAGGGCCTGATGACCGGCGTCGAGTTGGTCACCGACCGCACCACCAAGGCCTCGGCCGGCCCCGCCACCGCCGACGTCGTCGAGCGCTGCAAGCAGCTCGGCGTGCTGATCGGCAAGGGCGGCTTCTTCGGCAACGTGCTGCGCATCAAGCCGCCGCTCTGCATCACCGACGCCGACATCGATTTCCTGCTCGGCGTGCTCGACCAGGCCTTCACCGAGGTCGGCCGGGTCTGAGGCCATGGCTGAAGCGCGCCGCGAGCAGATCCTGGAGGCCGCCGCGCGGCTCTTTGCCTGTCATGGCATCGCCAAGGCGCGCATGGCCGACGTCGCCCGTGAAGCGGGCATCGCGGTCGGCAGCGTCTACCTCGAATTTCGCAACAAGGACGAGATCGTCGAGGCGCTCTCCGCCGGGCGCTTTGAAGATGTGCTCGGCCCGATGCGCGCCGCGGCACAAAGCGAGGGCGCCTTTGGCGTGCGCCTCGCCGCCGTCGCCACCGCCCGCGCCCGCGCCCTGCTCGACCTGGCTCGCGACGACGCGCACGGCCCCGACTTGCTGCACCGCTGCTGCCCGGGCGCCGAGCGCGCTTGGGCCGGTTTTG
>JAGQJJ010000349.1 GCA_020430675.1 Myxococcales bacterium | reverse complement strand
TCGACGCCGCGCTCGACGCCCAGGTCGTGCAGCAGGGCGAGACGGGCTCGGCAGAAGAAGGCGGCGCGGCCGACCAGGAACCGCTGCTCGGCGACGGTGCCCTGCTCGTCGAAGGCGCGGGCGCCAAGCGCGATGGCCGGGGTGGCGCCGGGCCAGATGCCGACCAGCTCGGGCAGGTCGGCCACGAAGTACAGCTCGAAGTCGCGGAAGCCGAGCAAGGTCTGGATGGCGCGCAGCTCCAACGAGAAGTTGTGCCGCTTGTCGCCGACCTGATCGTTGCGCCGCAGGGCGTCGCGCGGGCGGCCGTAGCGCGGCATGAGCGCCGGTTCGCAGAGGCCGATGAGCGAGAGCAGCGGGCTGCGGAACGACGGGTGCACGACGTGGGTGTCGAGGATCTCGTCGGGCACGGTCTTGCCGCCGCGATCGCGCTGCTTGCGGTTGCGGTCGCGCAGGGCGGTGTAGAGCGCGCGTTCGTCCTGGCTGAGCGCGCCGTAGAGTTCGAGCACCGAGAGCGCGTGCAGGTGGCGGTCGTCATCGCCCTGGCGGGCGCGCAGCTCGGCCAGGGCGCGCAGGGCGGAGACGTCGGCCGGATCGGCGTCGAGCGTGCGGAAGAGCTGGCGCGCGGCCTCTTCGGGGCGTTCGCTGGCTTCGAGCACGCGGGCGAGGGCAAAGCGGGCGTCGCGGGCGGCCGGGCCCTCGCGTTCGGCGAGCGGGGCGAGCAAGCGCTTGGCGGCGTCGCTCTGGCCGTGGCGATGCAGCACGGCGGCGGCGAGCGTCTTGAGCAGCGCGGCGCCGGGGTCACCGTCGTCGGGGGCTTCGACCAGCCCGCGGTGGGTCTCGAGCAACGCGGTCAGCTCGTCGGTGCGGCCCTGCTCGTTCATCAGCCGGGCCCAGGCGAGCAGCGCCGGCGCGCAGCGCGGGTCGATGGTCATCGCGTGGGCGAAGTGCGTCTCGGCGCGCTCTTCGTCGTGCAGGCCGCTGAGCAGGATGCGCCCGAGGTAATAGGTGTAGCGGGCGCGCTCCTGGGCGCTGAGGCCGTCGGCGGCCAGCAGGTGCTCGACGGTGGCGCGCGCGTCGTCGAAGGCGCCCATCAGGTACTGGCATTGCGCCATGCGGTACTGCGCCTCGCGGTAATCGGGCGAGACGTTGAGCACGCGGCGGTAGCACTCCATGGCGCGGGCCGGGTCGACGGCCATGTCGCACCACAGGTCGCCCTCCCAGAGCCGGGCATCGATGTAATGGGCGCGGGCGCCGGGGTCGTCGAAGGCGGCGGTCTCGATCGGGTCGGCGAAGCGGCGCAGAACCTGGGTGGCGTCGAGCCAGCGACGCTGTTTGACGTACAGGTCGACCAGCGGGCGAAGGGTGCCCGGATCGTCCGGGCGCAGGGCGATGGCGCGCTCGTAATGCTCGGCGGCCAGCGGCAGGGCGAGGCGCTGTTCGGCGGCGTAGCCGCGCAGCACGTCGATGCGGGCCATCTCGTCGATGCGGCCGCTGTCGCGATGGGCGGCGTAGGTCTCATCGAGGCGGCGCAGCAGCTCGGCGAAGCCGTCTTCGTCCTGGCCCTTGCCGGCGAAGGCTTCGACCAGCGCCTGCAGGGCGGAGGCGTTTTCGCTGTCGAATTCGAGGGCCAGCTTGAGGCTCTCGATGGCTTCGAGGTGCCGGCCGAGGTGCTGGGCGACCACGCCGCGGCGGAAGAACAGCTCGCTGCAGGTGGCGCGGGGCAGCTTGTCGAGGTTCTGGTTGGTCAGCGTCTGGTAGTAGGGCGCGGCCTCTTCGAAGCGGCCGGCGGCAAAGGCGCGCTCGGCGAGCGCCTTGGCCGCGGGCAGGCAGGCGGGCCACATCTCGACCGCCTCGCGGTAATGCACCTGGGCCTTGGCCGGGTTGTGCAGGCGCCGCTCGTAGATCTCGGCGATGCGCGCGAGCACGGCGGCCTGCTCTTTGGGCTCGTCCCACATCTCCAGTTCGCGGCGCAGGTACTCGATGACCGTGGCCCAGTGGCCAGCGGTGGCGGCCAGCTCGCGCAGGCCGTGCAGCGCCGGGAAGCAGCGCGGGTCGAGCTCGAGGGCGCGGCGATAGGCGGCGGTGGCCTCTTTGGGGTTGGCGAGCTGCGACTCGTAGAGGCTGCCCATGCGGAAGTGGATGAACGCCTGCTGCCGCGGTTTGTCGGTCAGCGCCAGCTCGCGGTCGCTGATCTCGAGCAGCTCGGTCCAGCGGCGCTGGCCTTCGAGCAGGCGCGAGAGGGCGCGCAAGGTGGTGGCGTCGGTCGGATCCTGGTCGAGCAGGCTGCGGTAGACCTCGGTGGCCGCGGGCAGATCGCGCAGGCCGACCTCGTAGGAGCGCGCCAGTCGCCGCAGGAGCTGGGCGCGCACGTCGGGGTCGAAGACCGTCTCGAGGCGGCCGCGGTACATGGTGACCAGGTCGGGCCAGCGCTCGGCCTTGCGGTAGAGGCGTTCGAGCGCGTCGAGCACCTCGGCGTCGCCGGGCAGCCAGCGATGCAGCGCTTCGAGGCGGGCGACGGCCTCGTCGAAGCGGCCGCCGGCCTCGCAGGCGGCGACGAGGCGCAGCGAGACCTCGATGCGCTCCTTGGGCGACAGCTCGGGGCCGCCGAGGCGGGCTTCGAAGAGGCGCGTCTGCAGCTCGGCCGCCGGCGATTTGCGCAGCAGGCCATCGGCGATGCGGTAGATGCCGAGGTCGCCGACATCAAGCGCGTAGGCCTCCACAAAAGCGGCGGCGGCTTCGGCGGGGCGTTCGAGGCGCTTGTAGTAGAGGTGGCCGAGGCGGATGGCCAGCGGGCGCAGCTCTTCGGCGTCGGCCTGGCGGGCGCGGGCCTCTTCGAGCGTGCAGGTGAGCACCTCGGCCAGCGTCTCCCAATCCTGGGCGCCGACCGAGAGGTGGTCGATGCGGTCGAGCACGGCCGGGTCGCGAAGGCCGTCGCGCAGCGCGTCGCGGTAGACCAGCCGCGCGTTCGCCGGATCGTGGCCGTGCTCTTCGTGGAGCCGCGCGAGGCGCAGGCGCAGCACGTTGCGGGCGTCGGCGTCGGCGGCGCGGCCGACCGTGGCGGCGAGCAGCTCGATGGCGCGCTCGACCTCGCCGAGCAACGCGCGCGCCTCGGCCAGATCGGCGGCGATGTCGACGCGCTCGGGCAGGGCGCGGGCGGCGCGGACCAGATAAGGCACCGAGCGCGCGGCGTCGGCCAGCGAGTAGAGATGCACGCGGCCCAGCTCGATGGCGTCTTCGGGCGAGAGGCGCTGCGGGTCGTCGAGGCCGCCCTGGGCGAGCACCTCGACATATTCCTGCCAGCGCTGCACCGAGCGCAGCGTCTCGGCAAACTCGATCAGCGCCTCGTCGTCGAGCGGGCCGAGCGCAAGGGCCTCGCGGTAATGCATCACCGCGGCGGTCGGGTCTTCGAGGCGCTGGCCTTCGAGGCGGGCGACCTCGACCAGCAGCGCCTGCCGCCGCTTGGGGTCGCCGGTGCGCGTCGCCTCACGGGCGAGGATGTCGACCAGCCCGCGCCAGTCGCCGTTGTGACGGAAGAGCGCTTCGAGGCGCTCGATGGCCTCGCGCTCGCCGGCGCGATAGCCCAGCACCGCGCGCCATGCGGCGGTGGCTTCGGTGGGGCGGTCGAGCGCTTCGTAGCGGCGGGCGAGGCGAGCGGCGGCGGCGACGCGGCCGTCGGGGTCTTCGGCGTCGGCGTAGGCGCGGTTGGCGGCGATCAGTTCGCTGTCGCCCAGATCGGGGAACTCGTCGCGCGGGCCTTCGCCGCGGCTGCGCTTGAGCTTGCGCGCGATGACCGCCCGGCTGGGGTCGAGGCGCGCGGGGCGGGCGCGCTCTTCGCCGAGGAAGCCGACCGGATCGCTGGGCGCGGGCGGCGGCGGCAGGTCGACCGATGAGGGCTCGTCGTCTTCGATGATCAGCTCGACCGAAGACGAGGGCGCGTCGACGCGAGCGGCTTCGGTCAGGCGGGCGGTGTCGAAGAGCGGCGGCCGGCGGCGCGACGACTCGGGCTCAGGCGCAGCCGCGGCGCTGCGCGGAGCGATGCGGAACGCAGCCGATGGCGGTGCATCGTCCGGCGCAGCAGGGGAGTTTCCCCGGGTTCTGCCAAGCGTCGATACGCTGACCGCCGCCCACGACCTCGACGCCGACCAGCTCTTTGCCCTGCTCGGCGCCACCGCGCCCGACCGCCTGACGGTCACGGTGCACCACCACATCCCCACCTTTCACACCGAGCACTGCGTCTACGCCCACCTGCTCAGCAACGGCCGCGACATCCGAAGCTGCGGCCAACCCTGCCAGGACCACGAGATCGGCCTGCGCGACGCCAAGGGCCGCATCCACCCGGTGGTGGTCGACCCGGCCTGCCGCAACACGGTCTACAACGCCCAGGCCCAGAGCGCCGCCGGCCTCGTGCCGCGCCTGCTGACCGCTGGCGTGCGCCGCTTCCGCGTCGAGTTCGTGCGCGAGACGGTCGAAGAAGCCGCCGCCGTCCTGCGCGGCTACCGGGCCCTGCTCGCCGGCGCCCTGACGCCCGCCGCGCTGGTCGCCCAGTTGCGCGTGCACGAGCAGTTCGGCGTCACCCGCGGCACCACCCAGGCCAGCCGATGACCGTGCCCGATGGCGCCCTGCGTGCCCTGCGCGACCGCATCGACGCCCTCGATGACCGCCTGCTGGCCCTGCTCGCCGAGCGCCTCGACGTCGTGCGCGCCCTCGGCGACCTCAAGGCGGCCCACGGCGCCACCGGCCGCGATCCGGCCCGCGAGGCGGCCATCATCGCCCGCCTCGCCGCAAAGCAGGCCGTGCCCGACGACGTGCTCACCCTGATCTGGACCGCCCTCTTCACCGCCAGCGGCCGCGTGCAAGCGCGCGACGGAGATTGATTCGATGACCGAGCCGATGACCGACGAGGCCCGCGGCGCCCTGCGCTTCTGGGCGGTGGCCGAGGCCCTGCACGGCCTGGCCATCGCCGGCCTCGCCGCCTTCGCGCTGCCCTGGAAGTCGCCCGGCTATAACCTCGCCCTGCTCGCGCTCGCCGCCCTGCAGCTCGCCGCCGGCCACGGCCTCTTCCGCCTGCGCCGCTGGGGCTACCGCCTCGCGCTGATCGGCGGCGCGCTGGGCCTGCTCGCCGGCGTGCTCATCGCCGCATTGCTCGTCGCCTCGTGGGCCTACCTGCGCGGCACGTTCGGCGACTTCGGCCGCGGCGCCTC
>JAGQJJ010000348.1 GCA_020430675.1 Myxococcales bacterium | reverse complement strand
CAAGTCCGGCTCTTCGCTGTCGGGCCCGTAGAGCTGCTCCATGATCTTGAGCACGCCCTCTTTGACCAGCCCGCGCACCGGCACCCGCGCCATCATGCCATACAGCGCCGCGTCGCCCTCGCGGCTGGCCTCGGGGTGGGCGCGCACGTACGCCACCGCCTCGGCCAGATCGCTCAGGTACAGCTCGACCACCGGCCCGTTCGAGGCGTTGACGGTGCAATGCACCGACGCCGGGTACTGCTGCCGGTCGACGCTCCAGCCCTTGCTCTCCATGCGATCGGCGATGGCATAGACATCGGGCCCGCCGTCCGACGCGGCCCAGGTGACCACGGTGCTATGCGGCAGCCCCAGCACCTCGATACCATCGATGGCTGCGATGCCTTCGCGCAACTGATTGGCCGCCGCCATGGCTTCGCCGGCCAGCCGCCGGTAGCCATCGCGCCCCATCGCCATCATCGAGGCCCACGCCGCCGCGATCATCGCGCCCGACCGGCTGCCCTGCATGCTCGGCGAGATATAGATGCCACCCGGCCAGTCGGTGGTCACGAAGAACTGATGCCGCAGCAGACGCATGCTGCGATAGATGACCACCGACGATCCCTTGGGCGCATAGCCATATTTGTGCACGTCGGCCGACATGCTGGTCACGCCCGGCACCCGGAAGTCGAAGACCGGCAACGGATGCCCCAGGTCTTCGAGCCAGGGCAGGATGAAGCCACCAAAGCAGGCATCGACGTGAAATGGGATCTTGCGCTTCGCCGCGATGGCGCCGATCTCTTCGATGGGATCGACCGAGCCATTGACATATTGCGGCGCCGAAGCGGCGATGAGCACCGTGTTGCGGGTGATCGCCTTCTCCAGCGCCTTGACGTCGACCCGCCAGTTCTCATCGACCGGCACGTTGCGCCGCCGCAGGCCGAAATAATGGCAGGCCTTGTCGAAGGCGACGTGCAGCGTCTTCGGGGCGACGATCTCGGGCCGGCGAATCCAGGGCCTGGTGCGCCGCGCATAATCGCGCGCCGCTTTGACCGCCATCAGGATCGACTCGGTGCCGCCCGAGGTCATGGTGCCCACCGCGTCGGCCGGCGCGTGCAGCATGTCGGCCGACATGCGCACCACCTGCGCCTCCATGCGCTTGAGGCTCTTGAACGCCAGCGGGTTGAGCCCATTGGCCGAGAAGAACAGGTTGCTCGCCTGCTTGAGAAAGGCGTGATGGGCGTCGCCGCCGTGGTAGACCATGCTCCACGTGCGCCCGCCCCGCCAGTCGACGTCGCCTTGGCGCATCAAGTCCATCTCGGCGAGCAGCTCGTCATGGCCCCGGCCCACGTCTGGAATGCGCACCGCGCTCATCGGCTCCTCCGTCCCTGGCGCGCGGATGATGGGCGGCCCCGCCGCCGATTGCAACCCGCGCGTCGGTGCACGACCGGCCCCGATTGCGGTACGCTGCGCCCATGTTGACGCCCCTCGAAGTGCTCACCCGCGCCCTGCGCCCTGCCGGCGGCGGGGTCTACGTCGTCAGCACCGGCGTCGCCGAGCAGCAGGCCTTGCAGCGCCGCATCTATGGCGCGCCCACCGCCGAGGCCATCGACGATCGCTGGCGCGCCGCCCTCTCGCGGCTGCCCGCCGCCCGCGCGGTGCTGCTCGGCGTGCCCTCCGACTGCGGCGCCGGCTTCACCCGCGGCGCCAACCGCGCCCCCGCCGCCCTGCGCGGCCATCTGCTCGACGCCAGGTCTCACGCCATGTGGGCCGAAGACGTGGTCGACGCCGGCGATGTGCGCGTCGTGCCGCACCTGCTCTCAGAAGAGATGCTGTCGGCCGAGCAGATCATCGCCTCGCGCCACGCCCTGTTCGGCGACGACCCGCGCGCCGCGCACTTGCCGGTCAGCCCGCTCGGCCTGACCAGCGCCGCGCTCGAAGCGCTCTTTGCGCTGGCCCCCGACGCCGTGCCCGTGCTCATCGGCGGCGATCACAGCGTCGCCTGGCCCGCCTTCGCCGCCGCCCACGCCCATTGGGAGAAACACCGCGGCCGCCGCCTGGGCCTGCTGCACTTCGACGCGCACACCGACCTGCTCGCCGAGCGCCTGGGCGTGAAGTACTGCTTCGCCACCTGGGCCTGGCACGCCAACGTGCTGCTCGGCGCCGACGGCCGGCTGGTGCAGGTGGGCGTGCGCGCCAGCGGCCACCCGGCGGCCCACTGGGAGAAGCTGTGCAATCTGCGCCAGATACGCGCTCCCGAGGCGCTTGCCCGCGGCGCCGCCGCGCTCGCCGACGAGATCATCGAGCGCTTCACCCGCCTCGGCGTCGACGCGCTCTATGTCAGCAATGACATCGACGGCACCGACCCCGCCTTCGCCGCCGCCACCGGCACGCCCGAGCCGGGCGGCCTCGACCCCGACCTGGTCAGCGACCTGACGCGCCGCGTCGCCGCGCGCTTCCCGCTCGTCGGCGGCGATCTGGTCGAGGTCGCGCCGCCGCTGGCGCACGAGGTGCCCGGCGAACCGGCGATGACGCTCGACACATCCGCCCGCTACCTGGGCGACCTGCTGGCCCTGGCCGGCGCCGCCCGCTGACCGACGCCCGAACGCCACCAATGGCGCGGCCCGGCGGCCAACCGTTGACGCGACCCGCGCGCGCACCGCATCTTGTCAGCAGAATCGCAAGCTTGGGAGCTCCCATGTCGATCCGCCTCGCCCTCGCCTCGACGCTCGCGCTGCTCGCCGCGCCCGCCCTGGCGGCCCCGGTCAACGGCAGCCACCCATTTGCCACCGGGCCGCAGTGCAACCGCGCCGAGACCGGCGACCTGAGCCTGCGCCTCGACGTCTACGGCGGCTTCGGCAGCGCCGCCGGCATTCGCGCCGACGCCACCTTCAACGCGGGCAACGACGTGCCCGACCAGGGCGCGGCGGGCACCATCTACGAGAGCATGCCGTTCCTGTGTCGCCGCGTGGGCAACGCCAGCTCGGGCAGCTGGCTTGAGAGCGGCCGGCTCAACGTCGCCGCGCAGGCCGACGGCCAGAACAACCAGATGACCAGCCGCTACACGGTCAACGGGGTCGAGGTCGAGATGGAAGCGACGCTCGACTGCAACGTGCTGACCCAGTGCTATACCTTCACCAACCGCACCGGCAGCCGCCTCGAAGAGCTGGCGCTCATCCACTACATCGACGGCGACCTGTACTTTCAGGGCGGCTTCAACAATGACTTCGCCGGCACCTCGGTTGGCATCCCGCGCACCATCTATGAGTTCGACGAGGGCGACAACCCCAACGAACCCACCACCCAGCTCGCGCTCTATGGCAGCGAACCCAACGACCGATACCTGACCGGCTGGGAGATCGGCGAGTACTCCGAGAGCCGCGGCCGCATCGGCACCACCAACAACGGCTGCGAACCCCTGCGCAATGGCATCACCAACCGCGCCGGCGGCAACACCGATGGCAACGGCGACCACGTCACCGACAACGGCTACGACGTGACCCTCTCGCTGCGCTTCGACGTGGGCCCGCTGGCCAACAACGTCACCAGCCCGCAGGTCTGCTACAACATCCGCTGGGGCTACGCGCTCGCCTGCTCTGACGAAGACATGGACGAGGTCTGCGTGCCCGAAGACAACTGCCCCGCGGTCGCCAACCCCGACCAGCGCGACAGCGACGGCGATGGCATCGGCGATGCCTGCGACAACTGCCCCAACGACCGCAACGCCAACCAGGTCGACACCGACGGCGACGGTCGCGGCGACGCCTGCGATGACTGCAACTTCGGCGGCAACGAGGTCTGCGACGGCCGCGACAATGACTGCGACATGCGCACCGACGAGGGCAACCCGGGCGGCAACGCGCAGTGCCAGACCGGCCAGCCCGGCGCCTGCGCCACCGGCCGCACCGAATGCCGCAACGGCGCCATCGCCTGCAACCCGGTCAACATGCCCGCCGGCGAGACCTGCGATGGCACCGACCAGGACTGCGACGGCCGCGTCGACGAAGACGACCCCGGCGGCGGCGCCAACTGCCGCACCGGCCAGCCCGGCATCTGCGCCGACGGCCTGACGCGCTGCGAAAACGGCGCGCTGGCCTGCGATCCCATCGGCGAGCCCCAGGAAGAGGTCTGCGATGGCATCGACAACGACTGCGACGGCCACGTCGACGAAGGCACCCAGGGCGGCTCGGACTGCGACACCGGGCTGATGGGCGTCTGCGCCGACGGCACCGAGGTCTGCGGCGCCGACGGCCTGGTCTGCGTGCCCGACGTCGACCCGAGCAACGAGCGCTGCGACGGCCTCGACAATGACTGCGACGGCGCCATCGACGAAGACATCGCCGGCCTCGGCGGCCCCTGCGCCACCGGCCAGCCCGGCATCTGCGCCACCGGCACGCTGCTCTGCGTCAACGGCGAGCTGAACTGCCAGGAGACCGCCGACCCCGGCGCCGAGGTCTGCGACCGCCTCGACAACGACTGCGATGGCCGCGTCGAAGAGGGCCTGCGCAACGCCTGCGGCGATTGTGGTCCCCTGCCCGATGAGACGTGCAATGGCCGCGACGATGACTGCGACGGCCGCACCGATGAAGCGGCGACCTGCCCCGAAGAGGGCCAGGTCTGCATCCGCGGCCGCTGCGCCGACCCCTGCGCGATCAACAACGAGTGCCTCGATGGCATGATCTGCGTCGACGACGTCTGCGTGACCCGCTGCGAAGCCATCGAATGCGGCCCCGGCTTCATCTGCGACGAGGGCCGCTGCATCGACCCGTGCGAGGGCGTGGCCTGCGCGGCGGGCGAGGTCTGCGTCGGGGGCAATTGCCGCCCCGACAACTGTCTGACCACCGGCTGCCCCGACGGCGAGCGCTGCACCGATCTGGTCTGCGTGCCCGACCCGTGCGCCGACCAGCAATGCGGCGACGGCCAGTTCTGCCGCGAAGGCCTCTGCGTCGGCAGCTGCGCCGGCGTCGCCTGCCCCATCGGCGAGCGCTGCATCGACGGCCGCTGCGTCTCGGACGCCTGCGGCGGCGTCAACTGCTCGGGCGGCCAGGTCTGCATCGATGGCATCTGCGTCGACGACCCCTGCGAGGGCTCGATGTGCAGCCCCGGCCAGGTGTGCAGCGATGGCTTCTGCATCGGCGACCCTTGCATCGGCGTCGAGTGCCCACCGGGCGATAGCTGCGTGGTGGTCAATGGCACCGCGCAATGCGAGGCCGGCTGGGCGCCCATCGACCGCGA
>JAGQJJ010000034.1 GCA_020430675.1 Myxococcales bacterium | reverse complement strand
AGGCCGCGAGCCGCTCTTCGCCGATGTTCTCGAGCCCGTAGCGCTGGGCGAAGAACCCCCGGTGCAGGGTCATGTGCGAGGGCAGCGTCTCGAACGGCGAGCGGGCCATGTAGACGAAGCGCGCGTCGGGGAAGACCTCGAGCAGCGTGCGGACGCGCAGCGTCGAGTAGGGCAGCTTGGCGACGACCTGGGTGCGGCCGGTGAAGGCGATCTGGCGTTGCAGGCAGCCCTTGAGGAACCGCGCCGACGCCAGCCGCTGCGCGTCGGGCTGGGCGTCGGCGTAGACCAGATCTTCGTGATCGCGCTCGTCGAAGCCGACCGGGGTGAAGACGTTCACGAACTGCGAATCGAGCCGCAGCACGAACAACATCTCCTCCTCTTCGATCGAGTCGGATGAGGTGCGGTGCGCCTCGCCCATCAGGGTGCTGTCGTCTTGAAAGCCTTTGCCGAGCACGCGCACGACGTGCGGCACCAGGGGGTGAACGATGTTGCGCGCCGTCAGCGAGGGCACGAACAGCTCCCATGTATGCCAGCAGGGGAACTCGTTGGTCTGGGTCAGCAGCCGGTGAAAAAACGTCGTGCCCGAGCGCGGCGCGCCAATGATGAAGACCGGGCGGCGGACCTCGACGTCGTGGTACTCGCGGTGAAAGACCTCATCGAGCGCCATCGACGCGCGCCCGGCGGCCACGACCCCGAGCATGCCGGCCTGAAGGACCGTCTGCCGCAGGCCAAAATGGCGCCAGCTCGATTGAAGCGTCTGAAGGCCGGTGCGAAGAGGGCTCGACGACACGCCAGGGGCTCCTGCAAAGTTGCGCCCAATCTAGATCGGGCGCGCGGCATCCGCAATCTGGCGATCCCCGTGGATCGGATGCCACCAAGGTTGAGCCGAAGCGGGTTGCGCGCTATCACTGAGCGTGATCGCTGCCTGGTCAGAGGGGAAATCGTGAAGCGTCATCTTCTGCTGGTCTGCACCGCCGTGTTCTTCGCGGCGGGCTGTTCGCTCATCACCGACTTCTCGGGCGACGATTGCGTCGACAACGCGGGCTGCTCGGCGACGCCGGGAACGATCTGCCAAGGCGGCGTCTGCGTCGCCGGTGGCGGCGTCGACATGGGGGTCGACGGCAGCGTTGAGGCGTGTCCGGTCCTTCTGTCGGAAGGCTGCGACGACATCTTTGGCCCGCCGGGCGACGACGAGGACGAGCGGGCGGCGGCCTTCAAGGCCAACCCCGAAGCCTATGTGCTGATGGGCGTGATGACGCCCAGCCGGGGCGTCGTCGGCACGTTGGCGCGGCCGGGCATCCTCCGGTCGACCAGCGTCACCATCGATGCGATCAACCACGACGGCGCATTCAATGGCGTTCAGGACGGCGTCACCCTCGGCCTCGCCGGGCTGATCTGCGACGACGGCGATGATGCGCCGGCCCAGGGCCTGACCGCCGCGCAGCACGCGATCGACTGCGGCGCGAAGATGATCATCGGCGCGGTCAACAGCGACGCGACCCTCAACCTCTACCAGAACATCGCGGCCGAGGATGACATCGTCATGGTCGCGCCGGGCGCGCAGTCGCCCTACCTCAGCAATATCGACAATCGCCGCATCATCGAGGGCGGCCCGCCGTCCCTGTTGTGGCGGACCCAGGTGCCGAGCGAGGTGTCCGCCGAGGCCGGCGCGAAGCTGGTGCAGGAGGCCAACCGGCGCCACACCAACGGGCAGGGGGCGCAGGAGGACCGCTACCAGAAGGTACTCGTGGTCTACAACAACGATGACTTGTGGGGGAAGTACACCGGCCAGCGCGTGACCAACGTGTTGTGCGGCGGCGCGGCGAGCTGCCCGCTTGTCGAAGAGCGCGACTACGTCGTGCAGGGCGTGCCCGCCGATCTTGAGACGACGGTCGCGCCCGACCTGGCCGATCGCGGCGCCGACATCATCGTCTTTACGGTCGACATCGAAGAGCTCCTCTACCTGGTCAATGGTCTCGCCGACGCGGACTATGCGGGCGACGTGATCACCATTGAAGGCGCGCGGTCGAGCACCGCCCTGGCCGCGGTGCTCGGCACCTCGCCCGATCGCAAGGTGAAGCGCACGGCGCTGCTGTGCCGCACGACCGGCATCAGCTCGGGCAAGCGCAACGGCAGCGAGGAGGACGTCAGCACGGTCTATGGCACCTGGGTGAAGGCGATGAACGACGCCGGCGCCGGCGCTGGCGACCTCGTCGTGCCGGCTTCGGTGATGAGCGACGCCCTGTTCATGGGCGCGTTTGCCATCGCCAAGACGCTCATCGAAGGCCGTGGGCTCACCGCGGGCAATATCGTCGGCTTTGGCATCAGCCGCCTGTCGGACACCAACGCCAACACGGTCTCGGCGTTCAGCTGGTCCAACGGCATCACCCAGCTCAAGGCGGCCGACAGCATCAACTACCGCGGCTCGTCGGGCGACCTCGATCTGGACGAAGAGACCGCGGCGCCAAGCAGCCGGATCAGCGAGATCTGGCAGTACCAGATGCAGGCCACCCCGTCGGTGCACGAGATCGGCAACCTGACCGACGCGGCGGGCACGCTGAACACCGAGAACATCTTGGCGCCGGGGCGCGGCCAGCTCACCGGCGAGGACGACGACTGCGGCAACAACCGCTCGCTCATCCTCGACCTGCCGGCCGAGTAGGGCGCCGGGCCTACAAGCGCGCGATGCGGCGGGGCTCGGACCAACGCAGTCGAAGCTGATCGTCGACGAGCTCGCCCACCAGACTGGTGGGGCGGAAGTCGATGAACTGCCGAATCTCGGGCGGTGAGCGCCGCGCCACCCACCAGAAGACCTTTGCCATCGCGCGCGGATCGGTCATGTCGAGGAACCGCTGGCCGGGGTCGCCGTAGCGGAAGCTGGGCGGGCAGACCGGGCTCTCGGCGAGCAGCCGAAAGATGTCGCGCGCCGCGGCTTCGGGCCGGTCCTGGCCCGACTTCACCAGGCGCTCGGCGGCGTCGAACAGCGCCCGATAGCCGGGCAGATCCAACGGGAACGAGGCCATCGGTGGCGGCTGGCGGTTGTCGAGCCAGCGGCGATCGCCCGTCTCGCGAAAGCGGGCATGAGCCCGCACCATGCGCACCGATTCGAGGAAGACGCCGAGGCCCCAGACGCGATGCCAGGCGTTCCACAGGTCGAAGTGCACCCATGAGGCATACGAGGTCGACACCACCCGGTCATTGGCTTTCAGCGTGTTGTAGATCAGGTCGGTGTAAGGCTGAAAACGCGCCGGATCGAAGTTGTTCTCGGCCAGCGCGCCGAGCAGCAGGCCGGCCAGCTCGTTGACGCCGGCGGCGGTGGCGTAGAGGCCGCGCGAGAAGAGCGCGTCGATGAAACCGACCGCGTGCGGCAGCAAGGCCCAGCGATGGCCAACCGCCTGGCGCTGCCGGAACTGGATGCGCGGCGTCGTCACCCAGGGACGCACCGGCCGTGCGTCGCCCAGATGGGCCTGCACGCTCGGGTAGCGCGCGAGCAGCGCGGCCCATTCGGCCTCGGGCGGCAGGCCGGTCGCAGGGAACACCTCGGGATCGAGCAGCGCGCCGACGCTGCACAGCGGGTTGACCGGGTCGGGCGCGTTGTTGAACGGGATGACCCAGAGCCAGCCGCCACGGAAGACGTGATGCAGCGTGCCGTAGCTCATGCGCTGGGCCAGGCCGCACCGGGCGTGCGACGCGACCTGGTCGTCGTAGGCCGGCACGCCGACGAAGTGGTTGAAGATGGACCGCGAGCGGGTCTCGAACGGGCAGGGCTGCTCGTGCAGGTTGAGCTGCCGCGCCAGAGGCGAGCGATAGCCGGCGCCGTCGAGCACAAAACGCCCGCGCACCGTGCCGTGGTCGGCGATCTCGACCGCCACTTCGTCGGCGTCGACGTGCACCGTGTTGACCGAGACGCCTTGCAGAATGGTCGCGCCGTAATGCGCGGCCACCCCGAGCAGATAGGCGTCGATGTCCTGCCGGAACATATGGCTGTCGAAGCCGAACGGCAGGCGCGGGCTGCCCACCTGTACCGAATGCTCGGGTCGCTGCGCTTCGCCGGGCGCGTGCCACAGGAAGCTGAACGAGCGCTTCTGACCCGAGGACCGCCCGATGAAGCGCCGGATATGGTCGACGCTGGACAGATGCCTGATCTCGGGCACTTCAAAGCGCAGGCCCATGAGGCTGAGCGTCAGCGAGGTCTCTTTGATGCCCGACTCGCCGATCGCAAAGCGCGGGTGCACATCGCGCTCGATGACCAGCACTTGATGGCCGTGCCGGGACAGGATCGCTGCCATCAACAGGCCCGAGATGCCGGCGCCGATGATGATCACGTCGTAGCGCGGCTCAATCTGGGGAGCGAGCATCGAGACCTCAGCGACTCGGTCCGGTCACTCTAGCAGATGCGATACCGCATCCGAACCGACGTTTCCGGCCGCTGAATCCAAGGCCGCTGCGTGCTCGCCCGGGAGGTCGACCCAGAAGACCGAGCCGCGGGGTTCGTTGCTCTCGACGCCCACCGTGCCGTCCATGTTGGCGACCAGGTGCTTGACGATCGACAGCCCGAGGCCGGTGCCGCCCATATGTTTCGAGCGGCCGGCGTCGACCCGGTAGAAGCGCTCGAAGATGCGCCCGCGATGTTCGGGCGGGATGCCCGGGCCGTCGTCGCGCACCTCGATGCGCACGCGGTCGCCGGCCGGGCGCGCCACCACCCAGACGTGGCCCTCTTCGGGGGTGTACTTGACCGCGTTCTGCAACAGGTTGATCAGCACCTGCTCCAACGCCTTCTCGTCGGCTCGCACCCGCAGCGCGGACGGCACGTCGACCGAGACGCGCGTGCGGCGCTCGGTGGCGAGCTGCTCCAACTCGCTGACCGTGCGCGCGGCGATGCGCTCGACCAGGATGAGCTCCGGCTGCATCGGGTACTTGCCCGATTCGATGCGCGAGATGTCGAGCAGGTCGGAGACCAGGTCCGAGAGGCGCTCGGCGTTGCGCAGCAGGGCGTCGATGAAGCGCGGCGCGCTCTTGGGGTCGTCGAGCGCGCCGTCGCGCAGGGTCTCGGCGTTGAGGCGGATGATGCTCACCGGCGTGCGCAGCTCGTGCGAGACGTTGGCCACGAAATCGCGGCGCATCGTTTCGAGGCGGCGCAGGCGCGTGACGTCGTGCAGAACGACCACCGCGCCCGCTTCGGCGCGCTGCGGGGTGACGCGCACCAGCAGGTGGCGCGAGCCGGTCGGCTCGTCGAGCTCGATCTGCAGCGTGGTCGCCTGCCCGGCGAGCGCCTTGGTCAAGGCGTCGCGGATGCGTGCGTTGCTGACATGATCGCCCAGGCGCTCTTCGAGCGGCGGCTCGTCGAGGCCGAGCAGCTGCTGGCCGGCGTGGTTGATCAACGTGACGCGCTCTTCGCCATCGACGGCGATGACCGCCTCTTCCATGCCTTCGAGCACCGCTTCGAAGCGGTCGCGCTCGCGGGCCAGGGTGTCGACGACCTCTTCGAGCGCCTCGTCGAGTCGGGCCAGCGAGCGGTCGAGGCCGGCGATCTCGTCGCGCGTCTCATGGGCCAGCTCATCGATGGCGTGGCCCTCGGCGATGGCTCGCGCCCGAGAGAGCAGGGCGCGCAGGCGGCGTGAGAGCAGGTGCGAGGCGAGCAGGCTCATGCCGATGGCCAAGAGCAGGCCCAGTCCGCTGGCGACGAGCAGCATCAGCCGCATGCGGTCGACCGCCTCGTCGATCGCCGACATCGGCGTCGCCAACCGCAGCGCGCCGTGGATCGCCGGGTCGTCGAGCGGCACGGCGACGTAGATCATCTCGGTGTCGAGCGTGGCGCTGCGGCGGCGGGCGACGCCGCGGGGTTTGTCGCGCAAGGCGCGCAGCTCGGGGCGGTTGGCGTGGTTCTCGACGCGGGCGATCTGCGCCGGGGTCAGCGATGAGTCGCCGAGCACCGTACCATCGCGGTCGATGATGCTGATGCGCGAGCCGCTCGCTTTGCCCAGACGGTCGGCGAGGGCGTCGAAGGCGGTCACCGAGTGCTCGGGCGCGGCGAGTTGCAGCGCGGCGAGCGCGAGCGTGGCCTGTCCGGCCAGCTCGGTCTCCATGCGGCCTTCGAGCCAGCGGCGCAGTTCAAATTCGAGGTAGACGGCGCTGGTCGTGCTCACCGAGAGGATCAGGGCGACCGAGACCAGGAACAGCCGCCCGCGAATCCCCAGGCTCATGCCATGGACTCATCCGGCCGGGGTCGGAAGCGATAGCCGACCCCGCGCACGGTCTCGATGTACATGCCGGCCTGCCCGAGCTTCTCGCGCAGGCGCTTGACGTGGGTGTCGACGGTGCGCGTGGTGACGTCGGCCTGATAGCCCCACACGTCGCTGAGCAGCATCTCGCGCGTCTGCACGCGGCCGCGGCGGGCGTGAAAGGTGGTCAGCAGGCGGAACTCCAGCGCGGTCAACCGGATCTCCTCGTCGTCGACCCAGACCCGGTGGCCGGGCTGGTCGATCCTGAGAATACCGAAGACGATCTCATCGCGCTCATCGCCCGTCACCCGGGCCCGCCGCAGCACGGCGCGCACGCGCAGCAGAAGCTCGCGCATGCTGAACGGCTTGACCACGTAGTCATCGGCGCCCACCTCAAAGCCCACGACGCGGTCGATCTCTTCGTTCTTGGCGGTGACCATCATCACCGGCACCTCGCGCATGCGGTCGTCGGCGCGCAGCTTGCGGCAGACCTCGGTGCCGGGCATATCGGGCAGCATCAGATCGAGCAGCACCAGGTCGGGGGGCGGGTCGAACGAGGCGGCTTCGAGCGCCGCACGGCCCGTCGAGGCCACGCGCGTTCGATAGCCCTCGCGTTCGAGGTTGTATTCGAGGGCGTTGAGCAGATCGTGCTCGTCTTCCACGATGAGGATGAGACCAGACATGGCAACGACCCTAACGCGCGCAGATGGCGAATCGGTGACGACTGCGCAGAGTGCCCGGCCCGCGGGCGAGGCGCAACCGCTTGGGGCCGCCGAGTCGTCGTGTTAGAAACGCAGGAAGTCGTTCGGAGAGAGGTCAGGCCGCTCATGCAGTGGATGTCGTGGCTGCGCGCGGGGCACGTCATCGGGGTGCTGTGCTGGGCCGGCGGCCTGCTGGCGCTGACCCGCCTGCTCGCCGCCCGGGCCGCGCGGCCGGTCGCGCCCGAGGCCGCCGAGCGCCTGATCGCGGTCGAGCGCGCGGTTTATTTCCGCCTCGCCGCGCCCGGCTCGTTCCTGGCGCTGCTCAGCGGCATCTGGCTGCTCAGCGAGCAGCGCGAGCTGTTGCGAATGGGCGCGATGCACGCCAAGCTCGGCCTCGTGGGGGTGCTCTTGGTCATCGATCACCTCAGCCTGCGGGGCATCAAGCGCATCGGCGAGCGGCCGGCCGGCGGGCGCATGTACACGGCGCTGCACGCGCTGACCGCGCTGCTGATCGCGGCGGTGGCCATCCTGATCATCGTCCGACCGGGAGGCGGCGCGTTAGCGATCGCCGCGACGAAGCCCGCGGGCCTTCGCGCCGCGCCGTGCTGGGCGCGTTGGCGGCGAGCGCCTCGCTGAGCTGGCTGGCCGGCGACGCGGGCCCGCAGGTCTCGGCCGATCGCGTGCGGGCGGGCGCGGTGATCACGCTGCGCAGCCCCGGCGCCGACGCATTTTTGGTGCGCCGCGATGACGGCCCCGCCCATCAGGTGCCGGTGCGCGGCGGCGTCGCCCGCTTCCGCGCCCCGTACGAAGCCGAGCACGACGGCGACTGGGCCCGCATCGAGTGCACGCCGCTGGCCGACGGTCGCGCGATCGGCAAGCCGACGACGGTGCAGGTGCTGGTCGCGGCGCCGGGGTTCGGCGCATGAGCCTTCGTTTGCTGCTCGCCGCCGCTCTGCTCGTGGCTCTGACCACGCCGGCCGCCGCCGATCTGCGCATCAAGATCGACCGCTACGACGCCGCCGAGCTGCCCACGGTGCATCTGTGGGTCTCGCTGCTCGACGACACCGCGCCGCTGCATTCCGGGCGGGTCAAGGGCTTCACCCTCTACGCCGACGACCGGCTGGTGACCGACGTCGACGCCGAGTTTGCCATCGAGGTCGGCACGCCGATGGCGGTCGCCGCGGTGGTTGACGCGCGGCAGGAAGAGATGTGGCGCGCCACCCGCGACGGCCTCGCTGCCGCGTTCACCGGCCTGCCCGAAGGCTCGCGCGCGCTGGCCATCATCGCGCACGACGACCTCGAACCGCTGCCCAAGGAAGACTGGCTCGGCCCGCCCGAAGGCATGGTCGCTTCGATGGCCACGGTGACCGCCGGCGGCACCGATCCGCTGCTCGACCGCGCGGTGCGCGAGGCGCTCAAGCGTTTTCCGCTGGCGCCCGGCGTGGAGCCGGGCCGCGAGGACGAGGGCATGCTGCCGCCGCCGGCGAAGCCCGACGATCCGCCTTTCCCTGCCGACCGGGTGCTCTACGTCATCGGCGACGGCGAGCTGCGCGTGCGCACGGGCGAGAGCGCGAGCGACAAGCTGCGCCATCTGGTCAGCCTGGCCCGCCGCCGCGGCGTGCGCGTGATGGCGATCGGCCTGACCGACGACGACACCGAGCACCTGTGGACGCTGCGCGTGCTGGCCCGCAAGACCGGCGGCACCTACCGCCGCGCGCCCTCGCGGTTGATGATGACCGACACCATCGCCGAGGCGGCCGACGAGCTGAAGCAGCGCTATCTGTTGACCGCCGAGGTGCCCGGCGCGCGGCGCGGCGACCAGATCAACTTCACCGTGCGCGCCCGCCTCTCGACCGGCGGCGACCTCACCGCGCGCGCCTACTCGGCCCAGCTCGACAACGAGCTCGGCTGGTGGGGCCGCACCATCGACGGCATCAACGACCGCTGGGAGAAGATGCCCTGGTGGGCGCACCTGCTCATCCTGGGCGGCGCGGGGCTGATCGCAGCGCTGGCGGTGCTGTTGTTCGTGCTCAAGCGCATCCGCAAGGCGCGCGCCGCCGAGGCCGCGGCCGCCGAGGCGCGCCAGAAGGCGCTCGCCGCGCGCAAGCCATGCCCCATCTGCGGCAACCACATGATGCCCGAGTGGCGCGAATGCCTGTTCTGCGCCCAGGCTCAGGCGAAGCTGCGCCCGATGCGCTTCCGCCTCACCGGGCGGGCCGGCACCTTCGCCGGCGAGGCGCTGCGCTTCGATCAGAACCTGGTGGTCATCGGCGCCGGCTCGCAATGCGGCGTACGCCTGCAAGAGCGCGGTGTGGCCCAGGAGCATTGCGGTCTGCGCGACCGCGGCGGCGAGGACTTCGTGCTGAGCGACTTCAACACCGACGGCGGCACCTTCGTCAACGGCGAGCGCATCAGCCAGGCGCAGCTTCATGAGGGCGACGTGATCCGGGTCGGCGACTCGGAGTTCATCTTCGGGATCGAGAGCTGATGAGCGGCCCGTCGTTTATTGTCTTCGACCAGGAGAAGGTCGACATCGGCGTCCGGGTGATCACCTTCCAGGAGCCGAACGCGCCGAGCTTCGCCTTCGAGACCGAGCGCCGCGGGCGCAAGTTCTTCCACGACAAGTTCTTCGAGCAGCTCGCCGGCAACCGGAAGAAAGACGTCACCCAGGTGGTGCTGCACCACGACGGCACCCGCGACAGCCTCGGCTGCTTTCAGGTGCTGGTCGAACGCGGCCTGTCGACCCACCTGATGATCAACTACGACGGCGTGGTCTACCAACCGCTCGACCTGCGCTCGATCGCATGGCACGCCTTCGGCCAGAACGAGCGCAGCGTCGGCATCGACATCAACAACCCGGTGCGGCCCGACCGCGTGCGCGCCGGCTCGGGCCGGCAGGTCTACGCCGGCGAGATCAACGGCGGCCGCGTCGCCAGCCTCGGCTACACCGACGTCCAGTACGAGTCGCTGATCGCGGTGCTCGTCGGCCTCAAGAAGATCTTCCCCGATCTACGCCTCGAAGCGCCCATCGGCGCCGACGGCAAGGTGCTGCGCAACAAGCTGGTCAACACCGCGTTTGTCGGCATCGTCGGCCACTGGCATGTGTCGGCCACCAAATGGGATCCCGGCCCCGGCTTCGACTGGGAGCGCGTGCTCATCGGCGTGCGCGGCAACCCGGTCTACTACCCGATCACGCTGCCCGACGCGCCCAACCTGGCGACGGTGCCCAAGCGCCGCGCGCTGGTGAACGCGGTCAACTACTTCCGCAACACCGAGAGCGGCCCCGGCGGCTACTTCCCGATGGGCGTCAACCAGGCGTGGCATACCGGCGTGCACCTGCATATGCCCACCGGCACCCCGGTCAAGGCGCCGCTCGACGGCACGATCATCGCCGCGCGCTTCGCCGACTTCGACCCGAAGATGGGCAGCCCCAACATGGTGCTCATCCGCCACAAGGTCGACATCGCCGGCAAGCCGCGCACCTTCTACACGATGCTGGCGCACCTGGCCGAAGAGAAGCTGGGCGCCAACGGCTCGCTGGCCTGGATTCGCCGCTTTGCCATCCAGGACGGCCCGCGCGGCCTGCCCGACAGCGGCGACATCAATGCCGCGCCGGGCCATATCGCGCTGCAGAACGGGCTGGTCGCGCTCGGCGAGGTGCCGGTCAAAGCCGGCGAGGTCATCGGCCGCGTCGGCTGGTTCAACCCCGACGCCGACGGCCGGGGCGAGAAGCAGGAGGTCATCGACTTCGCGCTCTTTGCCGCCGAGCCCATCTTCGAAGTCGGCGACCTGACGTTCGACGTGGTCGACGAAGATGATGACGAAGGCATCCTCTGCAACTCGCGCACGGTGTGGAAGCGTTTCACCACCGACCCCGAGGTGCTGCGCGGCCTGGTCTCGGGTGGCTACCCGCTGGCCGCCGACGAGGTGCGCGCCTTCTTCGGCGGCAACCCGGCGGCGCGCAGCCTGCGCTGGATCGCGCCACGCCACGTCACCGAGTGGAGCACGGGCACCGACTTCGGCGGCCTGTTCGGCGGCGGCACCGACTTCGAGTGGAACACGCGCCGCATCGCCGAGCGCTACGTCAAGCGCATCCGCAAGTTCCTGTGGTGGGACGAGACCGTGACCAAGGCGCTCAAGCTGCCCGACGACGGCCTCGTCTACGCCTACCACCCGATCGCGCTGACCACCATGATCGCCATGGGCGAAGCGCGGCGGGCCTTCCAGATCAACGGCGACCCCGAGAAGGGCCTCGAAGGCGACGAGCTGCGCCGCGCCCGCGCCGCCGACGCGGAGACCGAGGCTCAATACGAGCGCCAGTTCGGGCTGGCGATGAAGCACGAAGACGTCTTCTACAAAGACATCGTCGGCGGCGCCGAGCTCGATCCGGAAGGCGACCTCGACCCCGAGAGCGAGGGCTGGATGCGCTGGGAACAGGGGGAGTGGGACCCCTGAAGCACCGCGTCTGGGCGCCCCGCATCGCCCTGGTCACAGCCGGCCCGCCGCTGGTACCCTGGTCCCGTAGCTGTCCAGGAGACTCCGAGTGCACCCGAACACGCCGCGCCGGCCCCGCACGGGGGTGGTGACGCGAACGCTGTCGATCCTGGCGATCGCTGCGGTCGCATCGCCGGCCCTGGCCCAGACCCTGGTCAAACCCAAGATGCTGATCGTCTTCGACACCTCGGGCAGCATGACCCAGGTGCCAAGCGGCGGTCGCCAATGCGATTTCCTTTGTGGTTTCGACCAGTTCATCTGCTACGTCGACGGCTCGGGCTGCCCGGCCAACGTGCCCTGCATCCGCGAGGGGCTCGACACCGGCACCTGCGCGCTGCTGACGTATGGCGATGGCTCGGTCGACCTGCCGGGCGTCGACTACGACGGCAACGGGCGCTTTGACGACAGCCGCATGTACATCGCCAAGGAGGCGGTCTCAACCGCGCTCTACGGCACCGCTGAGCTGGAGTTCGGCCTGATGCGCTACGCCCAGCGCGAGGGCTCCGCCATCCGGTCGTCGTGCAATTGCATCGGGTGCCCGGTCGAGCGCTGCATCGAGTCGCCCTACGACGTCTACCCCACCCGAAACGGCGAAGGCGCGATCAACTACGACGGCTACACCGTCTCGTGCAACGAAGGCGGCCAGGTGCTCGTCGGCATCGCCGACCAGAACGCCAACGCCATCCGCCAGTGGCTCGACCACCGCGAGACGCGGCCCTACAACGCCAACGGCGACCGCGAGCTGCGCGCCGACGGCAAGACGCCCATCGCCGGCTCGCTGCGCAGCGCGCTGACGTATTTTCGCGACACGGTCATCCCCGCCGACGAGCGCGCCTCGTGCCGCAACTACTACGTGCTGCTGTTGACCGACGGCGAAGAGACCTGCGACGTCGACGCCGAAGGCCGCCCCGACGCCGTCGCGCTCACCACCGCCGCCCGCAACCTGCTGCAATTGCAGACCGGCGGCCGCCCGACCCCGGTGCGCACCTTTGTCATCGGCTTCGGCCAGGACACCGAGGGCAGCCCGACGCTCAATTCGATCGCCCAGGCGGGCGGCACCAACGCGGCCTTCTTCGCCAGCGACCGCGTCAATCTTCAGCTCGCGCTGGCCGAGATCATCCAGCAGGCCATCCCGCAAGAGGAGTGCAACGGCGTCGACGACGACTGCGACGGCCGCATCGACGAGGGCCTGCTGCGCGCGTGCCAGACCGCCTGCGGCGCGGGCACCGAGAGTTGCGCCGCTGGCCAGTGGGTCGACTGCAACGCGCAGCAGCCGGCGCCCGAAGTCTGCGACGGCGTCGACAACGACTGCGACCGCCGCACCGACGAAGGCGCCAACGGCGGGCCCATCAGCGTGGCCTGCCAGACGCAATGCGGTCCCGGCGAGCAGCGTTGCATCGGCGGCGCGCTCAACCGCTGCTCGGCGGCCGAGCCGCACGATGAGAGCTGCAACGGCCTCGACGACGACTGCGACGGCCGCACCGACGAGCAGGTCTCGCGGCCCTGCCAGACCGCCTGCGGCGTGGGCACGCAGGTCTGCAACGCCGGCGTGTTTGCCGCCTGCGACGCGCGCCAGCCGCAGCCCGAAGCGTGCAACGGCATCGACGACGACTGCGACGGCAATACCGACGAGCGGCTGACCCAGCAGTGCCAGACGGCCTGCGGCGGCGGCACCGAGACGTGCAACGCCGGCGTCTGGATCGGCTGCACCGCTCGCCAGCCCCAGCCCGAGGTCTGCGACGCGCGCGACAATGACTGCAACGGCACGCCTGACGACGGCCTCGTGCGCGCCTGCCAGACGGCCTGCGGCAACGGCGAGGAGACCTGCCTCAACGGCGTCTACGGCAACTGCACCGCGCCGACGCCGACGCCCGAGGTCTGCGACAACCGCGACAACGATTGCAACGGCATGATCGACGACGGCGTCACCCGCTTCTGCCAGACCGCGTGCGGCGCCGGCCAGCAGACCTGCGTCGCCGGCGACTGGCAGGTCTGCGACGCGCCGGTGCCCAGCGCCGAGGTCTGCGACGGCGCCGACAACGACTGCGACGGCAGCGTCGACGAGGCGGTGGTCGCCGCCTGCGAGACGGCCTGCGGCGAAGGTCGGCGGCGCTGCGAAGGCGGCCATTTCGGCCCGTGCAACGCGCCCTCGCCGCAGGTCGAGCGGTGCGACAACCGCGACAACGACTGCGATGGCGTCATCGATGAAGATGTGACCCGCGCCTGCAACAACGCCTGCGGCCAGGGCACCGAGCGCTGCGAGGCCGGCGCGTTTGTCGGCTGCGACGCGCCGATGCCCGCGCCCGAACAATGCGATCGCGGCGACAATGACTGCGACGGCCGCATCGACGAAGACGTCGTGCGCGAGTGCCTCAGCGTCTGTGGCGCCGGCCTCAGCCGGTGCGTCAACGGCGACTTCGGCCCCTGCGACGCGCCCACCCCGGCCGTCGAGATCTGCGACGGCCTCGACAACGACTGCGACGGCGCCACCGATGAGGCGCTCACCCAGGCCTGCACCACCGTCTGCGGCAACGGCACCGCCACCTGCCGCGGCGGGCGCTACGTCGACTGCTCGGCGCCGCAGCCGCGCGCCGAAGCCTGCAACGGCCAGGACGACGACTGCGACGGCAACACCGATGAGGCCGCCAGCCGCCCGTGCATCACGTTGTGCGGCGAGGGCACCGAAGAGTGCATCAACGGCAACTACGGCCCGTGCAACGCGCCGCCGCCCGGCGACGAAGCGTGCGACAACCGCGACAATGACTGCGATGGCATCATCGACGAGGGGCTGACCCAGGCCTGCCGCGACGAGTGCGGCGCGGGCGTCACCCGCTGCATCAACGGCCGCCGCACCGAGTGCACCGTGCCCG
>JAGQJJ010000347.1 GCA_020430675.1 Myxococcales bacterium | reverse complement strand
TGCCCATCCCATCAACAGAATTGATATCGGAAGCAGCAGCCACAGCATGGGATCAGCCCTCGACGCAGGTTCGGTCGCGGCAGCGCCGGCCAGGGCCGCAAGCGGCGTTGTTGGTGCAGCCGGCGTCGGCGTTGCGCGCGACGCAGCGGCCGGTGGTGGCGCAGACCGGGCGGGCGCCGGGGCAGTCGCTGTTGGCGCGGCACTCGACGCAGACGCCGAAGACGCCGTTGCTGAGCACCAGGCAGTCGGGCGTCTCGACGGCGCAGTCGAACGACTCGCGGCAGGCGCCCTCCTCGGGTTCGGTGCAGGCGTAATCGGCGCCGCAAAGCGGGGCGTCGTTGGGGCAGAAGGTGCTGTCGAGGCATTCGACGCAGGTGCCGCGGGTGGCGGCGTCGGGGATGTGGCAGGCGGGCAGCGCCGCCGGGCAGTCCTCGTCGTCGGCGCAGCCCGAAGGCTCGCCGCCGCCCGCGCCGCCTTCGCCGCCCTCACCCCCTTCACCGCCCTCGCCGCCCGCGCCGCCGTCTTCGCCGGGGTTGTCGGGGTCGACCCCCTCCAGCTCGCAGGCGCCGAGCGCCAGGGCCAACGAGAGCGCGGTCAAAAGGAGGCGGGGTCGGCGGATCATCAGGACTCCCATTCGAGCAGGTGGTGGACGATGGCATCGGGCGCTTCGAGCGGCAGAAAGTGGCCGGCGTCGGGCACCGTGATGACCGGGCAGGGCGCGCCGGTGAACAGGGCCGGGGCGATGCACCCATCACGGGCGCCGACCATGGCCCGGGTGGGCCGCGAGAGCGGTCGCCACGCCAGCGCGCGCGCCGCCTGCCAGCGCCGGGCGCCGATGAATCGGGGCCGCAGAGCGCGGTAATAGCCCAGCGCGGCGTCGAGCGTGCCATCGGCCGCCAGCGTGGACTTCACCTCGCCGAGCCGCTCGGCCGGGGGCTGCCAGCCGGGGCTCCAGCGCGTCCAGAGCGCTTCGATGCCGGCGAAGTCATGGGCGCGCAGGGCGCGGGCGGCCAGCGGGAGCTGAAAGCGCAGCATGTAGGCGCTGCGGCGCACCTGGCCCGGGTCGCGGCGCAGGTTGCGCACGAAGGTCGGCACGGGCGGCACGCTGAGCGCGAGCACGCGCTCGAAGCGGGCGGGGGCCAGACCGCTGGCGGCGTAGGCGATGGCCGCGCCCCAGTCATGGCCGATGAGCACCGCGCGCTCAAAACCCAGCGCCGGCACGAGCTGCACCACGTCTTCGGCCAGCGCCACCAGGTCATAGCGGCCGTCGGCCGGCACCTCGGTGGGCTGATAGCCGCGCAGGAAGGGTGCAGCGACGGTGAAGCCCGCCTGCGCCAGCCGCCGCGCGACCGGGGCCATCGAGTCGGCGTCGTCGGGGAAGCCGTGCAGCATCAACGCGAGCCGGTTGCCCTCGCCGAACATGCGCACGGCAAACGCGAGGCCATTGGCGTTGACCTTGCGGGTAAAGGTGAGCATCGATCGGGGCGTAGCCATCGGCTGATGAGATACCAGAGGCGACGCCTGTGAATCGAGCCCCGCCCGCTCCGCTGCGCTTCGAGTCGACGCTGGCCGCGCCGGTCGAGGCGGTCTGGGCCGCCGCGCGCACCGCCGCGGGCATCAACTTCGAGCTGGGCCCTTGGATTCGCATGGCGCTGCCCACCGAGGGCGACATCTTTGACCTGCCCGTCGGCGATTTTGCGGGCGCCTGCTGGCTGCTGTTTCTGGGCGTGCTGCCCTTCGATCGGCATCGGCTGCGGCTGATGGCGTGCATCGACGGCCCGGCGCCCGGCTTCGACGAGGACTCGACGTCGTGGTTGCAGAGACGATGGATGCATCGGCGCCGCATCGAGCCGCGCGGCGCCGGCTGCGTGGTCATCGACGAGGTGATCGCCGTGCCGCGCATCGGCCTCTTCCGCGGCGTGGTCACGCGCATCGCTGCGGCCACTTTTTGCCATCGTCACGCGCGTTTGCGGCGGCGATTCGGCGCGGCATGAGGCGGCTTTGGTGGCTTCTGGCTGGCGCTCTGGGCTGCGTTGAGGTGGGCGTGGGGCTGCCGGGCGGGTTTGATCCGGTCGTGCGCACGCCCGATGCGGCGGTCGCCGACGATGCCCTGCTCGACGCACCGCCCGTGGTCGACCTGGCGCCGCTTCCCGATGCGACGCCAGTCGATCCGGGTCGCTGCGGCGACGGCGTGCCGCAACCTGGCGAGTTCTGCCCCGATGAGGGCCAGGCGTTGCCGGGCCGGCTGCAAGCGGTGCGCGTCGCTTTGGGCGACCTGGACGGCGACGGGCAACTCGACGCCGCGGCGGCTGCTTTCGACGGCTTCGTGCAGCTCTGGCGCAACACCGGCAATCGGTTGGCCGATCAGGCCCTTCTGGCGCCCGAAGCGGTCGGGCCAAGCGATGTGGTGCTGGGCGATGTGAACGGCGACGGCGCGACTGATGTGGTCGTGGCGGCGCTGACCGGACGCGCGATTCAGGTGTTTGAGCAGGTCGAAGGCGCGTTTGTCCCGGCCGGCGCGGTGGCCTTGTCGGGGCGGCCCTTTGCGCTGGCGGGCGGCGATCTGAACGGCGACGGCCGGCTCGATGCCATCACCGCCAACTTCGATCGCGGCGGCATCGACGTGCTGCTCGCGGGGCCCGACGGCCGGCTCGCGTTTCATGCCTTCGTGGCCAGCGGCATCGAGCCGCACGGCGCGGCGTTGGCCGACGTGGACGGCGACGGCCGCCTCGACGCGCTGGTGGCCAACGCGGGCACGCATGACCCGCGACAAGCGGGGGTTACCATCCATCTTTGCGCCACCCCGTGCCGATTTGCGGCGGCGCCGGCGGTCGCGGTGGGAAACGGGCCGTTTTTTGTCGACGCGGCCGATCTGACGGGCGACGGCCTGCCCGATCTGGTGGTCGCCGAGTACGGCACGCCGGGCGCGGGGGGCTATGTCGGCGGCGACGTGGTGCGGGTGGTGCCCAATCGCGGCGGGCGCGCCTTCGGACAGGGCCGGGCGTGGCCGTGCGGCAACGGCCCGACGCATCTGGCGCTGGCCGATCTGGATGGGGACGGCGATGTGGACGTGGTCACCGCCGACCGTGGCGACTTTGACTTCGCCCGACGCCAGACCGAAGGCGGCGCGACGCTGACGGTGCTGCTCAACGACGGCCGCGGCGGCCTGGGCGAGCGGGTGACCCTCGCTTTGCCCGCCGCGCCGACCGGGGTCGCGGTGGGCGACATCGACGGCGACGGCGTGCCCGATCTCGCCGCCGCCGTCTTTGATGCCCGCCGCGTCGTCGTCTTCCGCCAGCGGCCTTGACCGGCGGCTTTCAAGCCGTCGCGCTGCGCCCGAGCAGCAGGTCGAGTCGACCGACCCGCCCGGTGGCCAGCCCGCCCATGCGCAGCCAGGTCACGCCGCCCATGACCGCGATGTGCAACAGCAGGCCAAGCCACGCGCCGGTCGCGCCCCAGCCCATGACCAGCGCAAAAAACAGGGTGCCCGGCACCATCAACAGCCACGCCGACGCGGTGCTGACGATCAACGTGAAGCGCATGTCGCCAGCGCCGCGCAGCGCGTAGAGGTGCACCGTGGCCGCGGCGTCGAAGAGCTGCAGCACCGCGGCGATGCGCAGCAGGTCGGCGCAGAGCGCCAGCACCTCGGGGTCGCGCGAGAAGGGCGCGGCGATGACGTCGGCGCCCACAAAAAACGCGACGCCAAACGCGCCCATGATGGCAAGGGCCAACAGACGCGCCGAACGCATCGCGCGATCGGCCGCGTCGGGGCGCCGGGCGCCCAGGTAGCGACCGACGAGCGTGCCGGCGGCCTCGCCGAGTCCGCGACCGGGCAGAAATGACACGGTCATGATCTCAAGCACGATGCCGCTCGCCGCCACATGGGCCGGGCCGACCCGCGCCAGCACGAGGTTGGTGGTGACAAACGCGCTCACGCCCAACAGAAACTGCGCACCGGAGGGCACGCCCAGGCGCCAGGCGCTGACCACGACGTCGCGCGAGGGCCGCACGGGTGGGCCCACGAGCTGGCGGTACCGCAGCAGATAGATGCCGGACGCCACGACCATGCCCGCCACCGAAGCCACCGCAGCGCCGGTCTCGCCGAGAGCCGGGATGGGGCCCAGGCCGAAGATCAGCACGATGTCGAGGCCGATGTTGACCGCGTTGGCCGCCACGCTGGCCCACATGCGCGTCCGGGTGTCGCCCAGCCCTTGCAGCACGCTCATCGCGCCGTACGCACCCATGTCGAACGGCAGGCCCAGGGCCAGCACGATCAGGTAGTTCGAGGCCGGGCCGATCAGCTCGGGGTCGGCGAAGACCAGGTCCATCGACCAGGCCACCGCGGCGACCAGCAGCATCAGGCCCACCAGGCCGCCGCCGAGCCCAAAGAGGAGCCCGGCGCTGGCGGCTTCGCGGACGCGGCCGCGATCACCGGCGCCATCGGCGGCGGCGACCACCGCCTGCGGACCACCGCAGAGGCCGCGGAAGAAGGCGACGAGCACAAGGGCAAAGAGGCCGCTCAGCGCGACCGCGCCCTGGGCGGCGGTATTGACCCGACCCATGAGCAGCGTATCGGTGACGGCCATGATGGTGAAAGAGAGCAGCCCGACCGCAAGCGGCCAGGCCATGGCGGCGACTTCTCTTGTTCCGCCCGCTTGGGGCGGGGTGGATGGCCCGCGCACGGGACACCTCCTCAGCGACGGGGCTTGCCCGTCAACAGCGAGGCGAACCGGCCAGCGTGGGGAGGATCGCTCCAAAAACGCCAGAGGCCGGGTCGCGCTCGCGAACCGGCCTCTTCGACCCAAGAACGCGCGCGTCTACCGCGGGGTGGTCTGCACCTTGCGCATCAGCCCTTCGGGACGGATGGCACTGCGCGGAATCGGGTAGACGTTGACGTTCACAAACAGACCTCAGGGTCGAACCTACGTGCGGGCAACATAGGCGAGTCCGTAAAGTCAACGCAACCGGATTTGACCGGATGGGGGGTCGCCGAATGGTCCGACGACGCGCAGCGCGCGGTGCGGGTTTGGTTCTGGTGCTGCTGGTGGCCCTGGGCGCCGGGTGCGACGATGGAGACAACGCGGTCGTGGATGCGGCCCGCGACCCCGAGCCGATGGCTGACGCACGGCCCGCGGACGCCCGAGTGGGCGATCTGGGCCAGGGCGATGCCGCCGTGCACGATGGCGCGCCGCCCGACGGCCCGCGGGTCGACGCCACG
>JAGQJJ010000346.1 GCA_020430675.1 Myxococcales bacterium | reverse complement strand
CCCGGTCAGCGCGGCAAACGCAGCGACAACAAAAACAGACCGACTGGTCATTATTTACCTTCGGCGATCACCCGCACGCCAGCGGGCGGCGTGAAGCGGAACCCGTTCTCGGGCAGACCGGTATTGGTCTGCACCCCCGAGAAGACCACCTCATTCGTATTGCCCACCGGATCGACCACGGTGCTCGCGCGCACCTCCGACGTGTCGCGATCGACCACCAGCACCAGCGACTTGTAATCGCCCTCGTCGCGCTTGGGGATCAGCTCGACCCGCCACCGGTCATCCTTCGAGGGCAGCAGCTTGGCGTCGAACTCGTCTTCCAGCCGGCCTTCGCCGCTCATGAAGGTCAGCGCGACCGGCAGCTGCGACGACGTCAGGTCGCGCTTGAACGCCTGGTTCTCGTCGGGTTCGTAGACCCAGAGCGTGCGCCCATCAGCCACGAAGACCTTGGGCGCCGGGGCGCGGTAATCCCAGCGCATCATGCGGGGTTTCTTGAAGAAGACCGTGCCCTTCGAGACCTGGCTGCGCCCGTAGACCTTGTAGGTATAGGTCTGGGTGAAGCTGGCCTTCAGGTCGGTGGCGGTGGCGTAGAACTTCTGGATGCCGTCGATGACCGCCCTGACGTCCGGCTCGGCGGGCGACGGCGTGGCAGCGGGCGGTGGGGTGGCAGCGGGCGGCGGGGTGGCAGCGGGCGCGGCGCCCGGGTCTCCGGGGGCGGCGAGCGGCGCGCACAGCGCGATGAGCAAAGCGGCGAAGGCGTTCATCGTTTCTCCATTAGGCCGACGGGCGATGGGCGTCAAGACACCTCGCCGCCCGCCGCATTCAGGGGGCCGTGACCTGATTGACTCATCCGGTGGGGCCCCCTACCTTGACGAGCATGTCACAGCACCCGCCCCCGCCCCCGGACGACCCGCCGGCCGACCCGCAGACCGACGACCGGCAGATGTACACCGTCGAGGTCAACCTCAACACGATGACCGAGCTGCTGCACGTCGAGAAGTGCAAGCTGCTCGTTGTCG
This sequence comes from Myxococcales bacterium, assembly GCA_020430675.1. The sequence continues at coordinate 4,202 of JAGQJJ010000346.1, read as the reverse complement.
ACGGGCCCGATCGGGGCCGTGAGCTGGTCTTCTCAAAACCCATCGTGCGCATCGGCAGCAACGAGAAGAACGATCTGGTGCTCACCGATAACACCGTCAGCCGATTTCACTTTGAGATCAGGCAATTGGGCGAAGAATACCAGCTCGTCGACCACCGCTCGACCAACGGCACCTACGTCGGCCAGCTTCGCGTGCGCGAGGCGTTCTTGTACCCGAACTGCGAGGTCATGGTCGGCAATTCCCTGATCCGGGTGGTGCCGCTGGTCGAAGAGATCCCCGTCTTTCCGATGCCCAAGAGCCGGTTTGCCGGCCTGATCGGCTCGGCGCCGCGCATGCGCGAGATCTACGGCCTGGTCGACAAGGTCGCGCCCAGCGAGCTGTCGGTCATCATCGAAGGCGAGACCGGCACCGGCAAAGAGCTCGTCTCGCGCGCGATTCACGCCGGCTCGCGGCGCGCCAAGGGGCCGCTGGTCATCTTCGACTGCTCGGCCTTCCCCGAGAACCTGCTCGAATCGGAGCTGTTCGGCCACGAGAAGGGCGCTTTCTCGGGCGCGATTCGCACCCACCGCGGCGTCTTCGAGCGCGCCGAGGGCGGCACCGTCTTCTTCGACGAGCTGGGCGAGATGTCGCTCGCCCTGCAGCCGAAGTTCCTGCGCGCGCTGGAGAGCGGTGAGATCCGTCGCGTCGGCGGCGAGCGCACCATCCGCGTCGACGTGCGCGTGGTGGCGGCGACCAACCGCAACCTGGCGCAGATGGTCGATGAAGGCGCCTTCCGCCGTGACCTGTATTACCGACTGGCCAAGGTGCGCATCCCGCTGCCGCCGCTGCGCGAGCGCCTCGAAGACCTCGAACCGCTGGTCAACCACTTCCTCGGCGAGCTGCGCGGCCGCCAGCCGGCCGGCACCGGCGCGCGGGGCTTCACCGCCGACGCCATCGCGTTGATGCGCGAGTACGACTGGCCGGGCAACGTGCGCGAGCTGCGCAACGTGGTCGAGCGCGCCTCGACGTTCTGCGAGGGCGAGATGGTCGACGTCTCGGACCTGCCCTCCGACCTGCAGGCGCGCCTTGGGCGCCCGCCACGCCCGCCGGCGCAGGCCGTGGCTGAGATCGAGCCCGGCACCGGGCTCAAGGAGGCCAAGGAGAAGATGGTCGCCCAATTCGAGCGCGACTACCTGATCAGCCTGCTCGAACGCCATGACATGAACATCAGCCAGGTGGCCCGCGAGGCCGGCATCGACCGGCGGCACGTCTATCGGCTGATGAAAAAGTACGACATCGACCTGCCGGTTCGGGACTGAGGCCCATGCTCGCCGCCCTGATCGCCCTGCTCGCGCCCCAGGTGATCGCGCCGACCACCAGTGGCGCCATCACCATCGACGCCTTCTTCGACGACTGGGTCGACCGCCCGCAATGGATCGCCAACCGGCCGGTGCGCGGCGACTACGACGGCCCGCGCGACCTGTCGGCGCGCGTGCAGCTCGGCTTCGACACCGCGCGCCTGTTTCTGGCCGCGCAGGTGGTCGACGACAAGTTCGTGCCCGGCGGGGCCAACTCGGGCGACCGGCTCTATTTTGTCTTCGCGCCCGAAGGCCAGCCCAAGCACACGGTGCAGGTGGTGCTCAACACCCTGGAGCTGCGGCCGCCGACGGTGCAGATCGACGGCAAACCCTGCGCGGCCTGCGAAGCGGCGGGCACGCTGCGCCGCGATGGGTGGGCGGTCGAAGCGATGGTGCCGCTGGCGCAGGTGCCGGTGCATCAGGTCGGCCCGGTGCCTTTTGTCGGCGTGCTGCACGACGTCGACACGGCGGGCGGCCCGGCGACCGTCATCGCGTCGGGACCGGTGGACGACGATCTGAACCCGACGATGCCCACCGCGCACCTCGATGTGGGCGCGGCGCTCAATGAGATGCGCCTGCTCTACTCGACCGAGCGCGGCGGCGCGCCGCCGCTGCAGACGCTGCGCGAGGATTGTTTCGGCGACGCGCGCCCCGAAGAGGTGCTCATCACGCCCGATGACATCGTCATCCTGGGCGCCGATCTGCCGGAGCGGGCCGCCTACATGTACTTCACGCACGGCTGGCGCGGCGGGGCGAAGCTCTTGCGCGCCGATCTGATGGAGCTCGACGGCCGGCCGGGCAAGGAACTGCTCGTCGAGCATTCGGAGTGGTCGGTGCCCGACGAGGTGCAGGTCGACATCGTCGAGATCTACGGCCTGCGCGATGGCTATCTCATGCGCATGTTCGCTCAGAAGCTGGCCGAGCGATTCATCGCGCGCCAGGCCGAGGCGGTCACCCGGCTTGAAGTCGTCGAAAAGCGCGACAAACAAGGCGCCCGGCGTCTGCGCGTGCCGGTGGCGACCGTGCGCAACCTCGACGCGGCCAGCTATTACGCGCCCGATCCGCCCGGTGCCATCGAAGCGTCGTCGCCGCCGCTGCCCTGGAATCGTCGCAAACCGCTCCAATTCTCGCTTCGCGAGAACCGTTGGCAGTCGGAGTAGTTGCGGCGCCGCCGGGTCGAGGAATGCGATTCCCTTGACAAAGAATCGGGACATCAAGACCATCCGCCCTTGCCGTCGCTGTCTGCGACGGAGAGATTCCGGGGGATCGCACGGCAGGGTCTCATTGGGAGGGCCCGCGACCTTTGCATCGGCCAGGTCACGCCGCGCGGCAAGATGAGGAGTGTTGCCTGATGTACGAGCTCAAGAAGCTGCTGGCTTTTGCCCTGTCCCTGTCACTCGCGTTTGCGGTCGCGGCCTGCGATGTCGACGACGACGAAGCGGACGGCGGCGTTGATGGTGGCGGTGGCATGGGCGGCGAGGGCGGCGCCGGCGGTGAAGGCGGCGGCGCGACCTACCAGTATGTCATCATCCTCGACGAGTCCGAGGATGAGAACATGAACGGCACCCCCGGCGTGGACGTCTGCGGCATGACCGCCGACTGCGGCGGCATGCAGTACACCGGTGACAGCGCCACGCTGCGCGAGGGCTCGGGCCTCATCTGCGACGGCACCACCCGCGAAGCGCCCTGCGAGAGCGGCACCAACCGCAAGAACCCGATGGCCACCCTCGACACCGGCTCGGCCTGCGAGCCGCTCTCGAGCCCCAGCGACTACGCTTCGATCGGCCTCGGCGGCGAGCTGGCCGTCATGTTCGGCGTCGACCTGCAGGGCTGCACCGTCACCATCAATGAGGTGCCGGGCGGCAGCACGCCGAATGAGACCTACAGCGTCTACATCTGCCAGACCGACATGATCGCCAACGACACCTGCGTCGGCGGCGGCTCGCTCGACACCATCGAGATGGGCGGCCAGGGCGTCATCGACGTGCCCGCCGCGCCCGCCAACTAAGGCTGGCGCGCATATCGCCCGGGGGCCTTTGGCCGCTACGGGCGAACGAGACAGGGCGTCCTTCGGGGCGCCCTTTTCGTTTCGAATGCGAGCCCGGCCGCAGCCGGCGTCTCGCGGCGTGGTACTTTCCCCGGGTTCTGCGAGGGCGCGCGTTGACCCGGCCGACCGGATCGGGTTTGATCGCCCGACGAGGGGGAAGCCCATGGCCGCAGCCGGAAGATCGCCCCACGGCGGCGACATCATGCAGATGTTCGAGGGCCCCGGTGAAGAGGCCCTCGACGGTGAACAGCGCGCGCTCCTGACCCGGGCCCGCGAGGCCTTCCGCGAGCTGGAGAAGCTCACCAAAAACGTCGGGCTCTATGGCAAGACGCACCAGAGCGTCGAGCGCTTTCGCGCCCGTCTGCACGCCGCGGTCACCGAGCTGATCGGCCAGCGGCGCTCGATCGAGTTTCAGATCGGGCCCTATGACTTCACGCTCTACGACCAGAGCGTCTATCAAAACCCCACGCCCGAGCGGAACTTCGTCTATCGCTTCTACCTCGATGGCATCCGCCATCTGATCTTCCACGCCGGCGTCACCCAGGACGAGCTGGATCGCTTCGTCGATGTGTTGCTGACCGATTGGGACGACCCGGCGCTGTTTGAGGATGACTCGGTCACCCTGCTCTGGCAGCAGGACTTCGCCCACATCCAATACGTGCTCATCGACAACTTTGATGAGGACGCACGCGAGGATGACGCCCACGTCTACACGGTGGCCGGGGTGGTCGAGATGGTGCGCAGCGCGCCCGAGCTTGCCCCGCCCACCGCGCCGCCGGCCCCACGCCCCGCGCCGACGAGGCGCCCCCCGCGGGGGC
>JAGQJJ010000345.1 GCA_020430675.1 Myxococcales bacterium | reverse complement strand
GCTCCAGGTCGAGCCGACCCGCCATGTCGCCCAGGTCGAACCATCGCGGCGCCATCAGGCCCACCGCGGCTTCGACGCCCGACCGATGCCGCACGCCGCCGCTTGAGTCCCCGGCCAGGTTGGCAAACGGCGTGTCCTCCCAGCTCGCGAGCGTCGCGTGGTGCACATGCGTGAAGCGGGCGCCCAGCCGCGGCGCCCAGGCGTCCAGATCGGCCACCGGCGTCCACGCCGCGCCCGCGCCGAGCGAGATGGCGAGGTGGTCATCGGTGTCGCCATCGCCAAACGCCACCAGACTGCGGGTGAGGCCGTCGATGGTCAGCGCCGCCAGCGGCCGATAGCGGAAGTGCACCTGACCACCCATGCCGGTGGCCTCGGCGACCCGCTCGGGCCGCAACGCGAGCCCCAGGCTCCACGGCCCCTGCGTCTCTGCTTCGCCGCGCCCCGGCGTCAACAAGACGAGCGCGCATCCGGCCATCGCCAGCCAGTGTTTCATGGCGGCACCTTGCCGAAACTGGCCGCATTGGAGCAAGTCAGCGCTTCACAAACGGCAGGGGCGGGTAGGGCACTTCAACCGCCTGCGCCGCGCCCTCGACCACCCGATAGCGCTTGCCGGCCAGCAGCGGGCCAAACGTCTGCCAGCGACCCGAGGCCGGCCAGCGCACTTCGAGGCGGCTGAGGCGGTCGGTCGCGCCCAGGCCGAAGTGCTGCCGCAGCGGGTTGCCGCCAAAGCTGCCGCCGGTGCCGACCACGCGATGCAGCCGCCGCCCGTCCGACCGCGTGCCGACCAACCGCGCCCCGATGGCGCCGCGGTTCCGATCCGCGCCCACCACATCGACAAAAACCGCCGCGCCGCCGCCGCCCGGGTTCTCGAACAAGGCGTCGTGAAAGCCATCGCCGGCATAGGCGCCGCCGAGCTGGATGAAAACATCGAGGTCGCCATCCTGATCGAGATCCGCAAAGGACACCCCGTGCCCCTTCTGCAGATGGGCCATGCCACTGGCGTAGCTGACATCGACAAAGCGCCCGCCGAGGTTGTGAAACAGCCGATTGGGCATCAGGCCGTCGTAGTCGGGGTAGCCCGTGCCCACATAGAAATCGAGCCAGCCATCATTGTCATAGTCGCCAAAATTGCATCCCATCGCCAGCGTATGCACCTTCAGGCCCGCCACGGCGGTGGCGTCCGAAAATCCTTTGCCATCGCCATGATACAGCCGCATCGGCTCTCCGCGATGGGGCAGACCGAGCGGGTCGGCCACCACATTCCACAGCGGTGGCACGATGGGATGGGTCTCATAGCCATTGAACGCCAGAAGGTCGAGGTGCCCGTCGTCGTCATAGTCGAAGATCCACGTAGGAAACCCAATCGAAGGCGAGGTCACCCCCAACACCGGCGCCACGTCGACGAACGTGCCATCGCCCTCGTTGCGATACAGGCGATTGGCATCGGGTTGGTTCGACACATACAGATCGGGGTCGCCGTCATCGTCGAAGTCCCCAAACGCGACGCCCTTGGCGAACCGGTCATTGGTCACCCCGGCCTTGACCGCCACATCGATGAAGGTGCCATCGCCCTGATTGGCAAAGAGCTGGCTCGGTGCGTCGCCCGGCCCGCGGCTCTCGTTGCCGATATACAGGTCGAGGTCGCCGTCGCGGTCATAATCGGCAAAGGCCGCCGTTTGCGTCGGCCAATTCACCTCGCCCAGCCCGGCGGCGAAGGTCACGTCGGTGAAGTGCCCGCGCCCGTCGTTCTGCAGCAGCGAGTTCGGATGCCGCCCCGCGTCGCCCAGCCAGGCGCCGCGCAGCACCAGCACGTCGAGGTCGCCGTCGCCGTCGTAATCGGCGTGCACCAGGTTCAGCCCACCGGTCAGGCCGCGCAGGCCCGCTTCGTCGCCCACCTCGACAAAACGCCCGCCCTCATTGCGAAAGAAGGCCAGCGCCTGCGCCGGATGCCAGCTCGACGTGATGACATCGAGGTCGCCATCGCCGTCGAAGTCATCGATGACCGCGCCGCCCGACAGGTCAAAACGATCGAGCCCCACCTCGGCCGCCACGTCGCGAAAATGGGGCGCTGGTGCCTTCGAGGCAAAAATCTCGGGCCCCAATCGCTGTTGCGCCGGCACGCCCTCGGGCCACTCGCCCGCGGCCATCGCGGCGATGTTGAGCAGCCAACGCGCCGCCAGGGCCTCGGGCGGGGTCAGCCGCGGGTCGTCCAGCACCCGCAGAAACGCCGCCGCCGCGTTGCGCGCCGGGCCCGCGTCGCGGTGCACGCCCCCGCCTTGCAGCGGCAAGATGCAGCTCTGAGCCGAGTGCGCCTCGGCGCAGTTGCGCGTCTCGGCCACCCGCAGCCACGCGATGCCCTGCCACCACGTCAGTTGCCGGGTCACCGGCGCCAGCGCCGGGGGCAGCGTCGTGGCCCGCGTCTGCGCCGCCGCCAGCAGGTCGAGCGCCTCGTCATTGCGCCCCATGCGCAGCGCCTCGACGGCGGCCAGAAAGCGCAGCCGCACCTGCTCGACCGCCGGCGCGTCGGCCGACAACGCCTCGACCGCCGCCCGCGCCGCCCGCGCCGGGCCGTCGCCCACATACACATTGTTTGCGTCGGTCTGGCGCACGACCTCGGCCAGCGCGTTGAGCATGCGTTGATGGCCTGCGGTCGGCGCAGCGGGCGGAGCGGTCGGCATCGATGTGGGCTGCGACGTCGGCTGCGAGGCGGGCGCAGCAGCGGGTCGGCGCGCCATCAATCCGCCGGCCGGCACCGGCGCAGGCGCCTCGCGGCATCCGCCGACAACGCACAGACCCAACGCGAGGCACAACAAACGCACGCCGCAGAGCCTACACCCTCGCGCCGTCGCGCCCCACCGGATTGACGCCCCCGCGCCGCCCGGCGTACACGAAGGCATGGTCGCGCTATTGCTCTTTCTGCTCGCCGCCCCGACGCCGCCGCTGACCACCGTCGAGCTGCGGCCCGTCGTGGCCATGGTCGACGGCGCGCCGGTGGTCGACACCGCCTGGCTCGAAGCGCGCGTCGCGCGGGCCAACGCCATCTTCGCGCCCTATGGCCTCGCCTTCCACCTCGGCCCGATCACCCCGCTCACCGCGCCGGTCGACGCCCTGACGCGCGCCGAGCGAGACGCGCTCGCGCCGCAGGTGCAGCGCGGCGTGGTCAACGTCTTCATCGTGCGTCGCCTGCTCGACATCCACAAGAAGGGTCTCATCCGTCGCGGCGTGCATTGGCATGCCGGTGGGCGCCACTATGTCATCCTGGCCAGCTATGCCAGCGAGACGGTGCCCGCCCATGAACTGGGTCACTTCTTCGGCAACCCTCAGCATCGCCACCAGCTCGGCAACCTGATGGGTTATATCCCCGGCCTGGGTCTGCCCCGCCTCGAGCCCGATCAAGCCCAGCGTCTGCATGCCGCACTGCGCCGCTTTCTGCGCACCGGCGAGCTGCGCGCGCTGCCCGAAGAATAATTTCACGCCCCGTGATCCGCTCGCCGCGGCCCGGCGTATAGAGTGCACAACCGCCGGAAAGCAAAGCAAAACGCGCCGGCGACCGAATCACAGAAACCGCATCGCATCCCATCGGAGGCTCCCATGGCCCGCAACGCACTTCGTCTCTTCGTCGCCCCCTTCGCCATCGCTCTGCTCGTCAACATCGCCGGTGTGCTCACTGGCTGCGGCTCGCCCGAAGAATTCCCCGATGACAGCGACTTTGTCATCGACCAGCAGACCGGCGAGCTTCGGCTGACCTACGATCCCATCATCGTCACCGCCGAACCCATCATCACCTGCAACCCGCGCTCGACCAACCCCGACGAGCTGTGCAACGGCGACGAGGGCCTGCCTTCGCCCGGCGGCCTGCCAATGCAATGCGAGCAGACCACCTCGAAGTGCAACGATTGCTCGACCTGCGGGCCCAGCATGCTCTCGCTCGATCCCATCGCCGCCCAGCAGTGCAGCGCCGCGTGCAGCTACTGCGACCGCTGCAACGGCGGGCTGCTCTGACCGATAACGCCAGCGCGCCGCAAAAGGTCAGTGATCTCAGCCCAATAGCGCGCCGGCTCGGGCGGCAGGTCGTTATGCCCGCAGCGAAATGACACAAAGCGGGCATCCTGCGCCGCCGCTGCCAATGCCTCGCCATGCGCAAATGGGATCAGCTCGTCTTCGGTGCCATGCATCACCAGCACCGGCCCCGGATACGTTCTCACCGCGCCCAGATTGTCGAAGACATCGCGCACCAGGAAGCCGGGCAGACCCATGCGTCGGGCCATCTCGGGCACGCTGATGAAGCTCGACTCCAGCACCAGCGCCCGCGGCGGCCGCCTTCGTGCCAGCCCGCAGACCGCGCCGCCACCGAGCGAGCGCCCATGCAGCACCACCCGCGCGCCATCGATCTCCGGCCGCGCGACGAGCGCGTCGTGGAAGGCCACCAGGTCGGCCACGATGGCATCTTCCGACGGCGAGCCATCGGACCGGCCATAGCCGCGATACTCGACCAACCCCACCGAGACCCCCAGCCGTCGATACGGCACCAGCGCCGGCGCCGCGTAGTCGATCAACTCGCCGTTGCCATGCCCGAAGATCACCAGCGGCCCGGGATGCTCGGCCGAGACCCCATCGCCGGGCATCAACCAGCCCTCGCTGATGCCATCGGCGTGTCTCACGTCGACGCGCACGATGCCCGGCGGCCGCGGCCAGTTCTTCGGCGGCGGCGGGATCTGATGGCGCGGAAACAAGATGCGGCGTTGCAGGGCGACAAACACCAACACGACTCCGATCAGCACGGCCAGCGCAACCAGCAACCAGAACGTGCGCCGGCTGATGAACGGGCTGCGTTCCGGTGGAGACGGTCGGGCCATGGCGACTCCGTGCGCAAAGCGACGCCCCGAGGGTAGCGGGCCCGACGAATCGGCGGAAGTGGACCGCGCTCGGTGCTACGCTGCCCCGACCACGGCGTGGGGAGGCTGCGATGCGCGAGGCGAGGGGGCTGCGAGGGGTCGGCATGGTGATGTGGGCGGTTCTGGCCGCGGCGGGCTGCGACGATGACGTGGCGACCGCGGCGGGCGTGGTCGACGCCGCCGGCCGCGACGCCGCCGCTGACGCCGCGTTTATTGTGGACGCCGCCCCCGGCCCCGACGCCGCGCCGCCCGAGGTCGACGCCGCGAAGCCTGAAGCCGACGCGGTGACGCCAGCGCTTGACGCGGCGCCGCCCGAGGTTGACGCCGCGCCACCCGAGA
>JAGQJJ010000344.1 GCA_020430675.1 Myxococcales bacterium | reverse complement strand
TCGCCGCCACCGCCGGCCTCACCGTGCTGCTCGGCGACGCCGACCTCTCCCGCGCCGAGGCCGGCAAGGCGGGCGTGCTCAAGCGCCTCGCCCGCGAGGTGGAGAAGGGCCGCCTCACCTCCGACGCCGCGCAGGAGGTCGCCGAGCGCATCCGCCCGATCGACGGCCTCGCCCCGCTGGTCGACGCCCAGGTGGTCATCGAAGCGGTCAACGAGAACGAGGCGCTGAAGACCAGCATCTTCACCGGCCTCGACGGCGTCTGCGGGCCATCCACGCTGTTCGCCAGCAACACCTCGTCGATCCCGATCACGCGCATGGCCGCCAAGACCTCACGGCCCGATCGTTTCATCGGCATGCACTTCATGAACCCGGTGCCGGTGATGAAGCTGGTCGAGTTGATCCGCGGCCTCGCCACCACCGACGAGACCTACGAGGCCATCGCCGCGCTCTCCGCGCGCCTGGGCAAGACGACGGTCGTCTCGCGCGACATGCCCGGCTTCATCATCAACCGCGTGCTCATGCCGATGATCAACGAAGCGGTGGTCGTGCTCTACGAGGGCATCGGCACCGTCGAAGACATCGACACCGGCATGAAGCTCGGCACCAACCAGCCCATGGGCCCGCTCACGCTGGCCGACTTCATCGGGCTCGACACCTGCCTCGCCATCATGGAGGTGCTGCACAAGGGCACCGGCGACAGCAAGTATCGGCCCTGCCCGCTGTTGCGGCAGTACGTCGAGGCCGGCTGGCTCGGCCGCAAGTCCGGGCGCGGTTTCTACAATTACGAGAAGGGCTGACCGATGTCGGACGTGGTGCTCTTCGAACGCGATGGCGGCATCGGCACGCTGACCATCAACCGGCCGCAGGCCCTCAACGCGCTCGACTCGGCGGTGCTCGACGCCCTCGAAGAGACGCTGGCCCACATCGCCGAGCTGACCGACCTGCGGGTGCTCATCATCACCGGCGCGGGCGGCAAGGCCTTTGTCGCTGGCGCCGACATCGCCCAGATGTCGTCGCTGGGCCCTCGCGAGGCGCGACGCTTTGCGTTTCAGGGCCACCGCGTGCTCAACGCCATCGAGTCGCTGCCGGTGCCGGTCATCGCCGCGGTCAACGGCTATTGCCTCGGCGGCGGCTGCGAGCTGAGCCTGGCCTGCGATCTGGTCTACGCCGGCGACAACGCGCGCTTCGGCCAGCCCGAGGTCAAGCTGGGCCTCATCCCCGGCTTCGGCGGCACCCAGCGGCTGGCGCGGCGCATCGGCGCCATGGCCGCGGCCGAGCTGATCTTCAGCGGCCGCATGGTCAAGGCCGACGAAGCGAAGGCGATGGGGCTCTGTCTCGACGTCTTCCCGGCCGCCGACCTGCTCGACCGCGTCCGGGCCAAGGCCGCCGAGATCGCCAGCCAGGGTCCGGTCGCGGTGCGCCTCGCCAAGACCGTGCAGGCCCGCGGCGCCGAGGCCCCGCTGGCCACCGCCAACGCCTTCGAGCGCGAGGCTTTTGCCAACCTGTTCGACTCGGCCGACGCCCGCGAGGGCATGCAGGCCTTCCTGGAGAAGCGGGCGCCTGCGTTTCGCAATGAGTAGGTGTCTGCCAGAGGCTCGTCCATGCAGCTCAACCTGACCGCCGCCCAGACCGAGACCCGCGACGCCGCCGCCGCCGCCGCGCGGGTGCTGCTCGCCCCGGCGGCGGCTGAGCTGGACGCCACCGAGCGCTTCCCCGGCGAGACGCTGCAAAAGCTGGGGCGCAACGGCCTGCTGGGCGTGAACATCGCCCGCGAGCACGGCGGCCGCGGCGCGGGCGTGGCGGCCTACGCGCTCGCCGTGCGCGAGCTGGCCGGCGCCTGCGCGGGCACCACCGTCGGCATGATGGTCACCAATATGGTCGCCGAGGCCATCCAGCGCTTCGGCGACGCAGCGCAGAAGGCCCATTACCTGCCGCGCATCACCGGCGGCGTCTGGCCGGCGGCCGGCTTCAGCCTCAGCGAGCCCGGCAGCGGCAGCGACGCCGCCAGCCTGCGCACCCGCGCGGTGCGCGACGGCGACCATTACGTGCTCGACGGCACCAAAGCCTGGGTCACCAGCGGCGGCCACGCCGGGGTCTATCTGGTCATGGCCTCGACCGATCCGGCGGCGCGCGCCCGCGGCATCAGCGCGTTTCTGGTCGACGCCGACACGCCGGGGCTGAGCGCGGCGCGCCCCGAAGAGAAGATGGGCCTGCACGCCTCGACGACCACCCAGCTCGTGCTCGAAGGCGCGCGGGTGCCCGAGTCGCGACGGCTGGGCCCCGAGGGCATCGGCTTCAAGATCGCGATGAGCAGCCTCGACGGCGGCCGCATCGGCGTCAGCGCCCAGGCCTGCGGCGTGGCCACCCACGCGCTGCGCCTGGCCCGCGAGCACCTGCAAGCGGTCGCCGAAGACCCGCCGGTCGACTTCCCCGAGAAGCAGCGTTTGCTCGCCGATTGCGTCGTCGAGCTCGACGCCGGCTGGCTGCTCTGCCTGCGCGCCGCCGCCCTCAAGGACGCTGGCGCCTCACTGGTGCGCGAGGCGGCGATGGCCAAGCTCTACTGCACCGAGATGGCCCACCGCGTCTGCCAGCGCGCCCTGCGCATCATCGGCGCCGACGGTTTCACCCGCGGCCACGCCGCCGAGCAGCTCTTGCGCGACGTGCGGGTGATGCGCATCTATGAAGGCACCAGCGAAGTGCAGCGCATCGTCATCGCGCGCGAGGTGCTGCGCGGCGTGGCCTGACGGCCGCGCGAAGGAGAGTGCGAGTGAAAGCCACGGGCGAGACCCGCATTCGGGTGCTCATCGGCAAGCCGGGGCTCGACGGCCACGACCGCGGGGCCAAGGTGATCGCGCGCGCCCTGCGCGACGCGGGCATGGAGGTCATCTACACCGGCCTGCACCAGACGCCCGAGACCATCGCCAACGCCGCGGTGCAGGAGGACGTCGACTTCGTCGGCCTCAGCATCCTCAGCGGCGCGCACGGCACGCTCTTCCCGGCGGTCATCGAAGCGCTGCGCGCCCGGGGCGCCGACGATGTGGTGGTCTTTGGCGGCGGTATCATCCCCGCCGCCGACGTGCCCGCCCTGCGCGAAGCCGGCGTCGCCGAGGTCTTCGGCCCCGGCAGCACGCTGGAGAGCATCGTCGCCTGGATTCGCGAGCGCGCCGCCGCGCTCGGCCCGAAGTCGCTGTCATGATCGACCCCGGCAAGCTGCCCGCCCGGGTGCAGGTCTACGAGGTGGGCCCGCGCGACGGTCTGCAGAACGAGGCCGCCTTTGTCGGCACCGAGGACAAGCTGCGCCTGATCGACGCGCTGATCGCCGCCGGCCTGCCGCGCATCGAGATCACCAGCTTCGTGCACCCGCGCTGGATCCCGGCCCTCGCCGACGCCGACCGCGTCGCCGCCCATTACCAGGGCCGCACATCGCCGATCCTCACCGCGCTGGTGCCCAACGTACGCGGCCTCGACCGCGCGCTCGGCGCCAAGATGCGCGAGATCGCCGTCTTCATGTCGGCCAGCGAGACGCATAACAAGCGCAACATCAACAAGACGCGCGACGAGACCTACGCCGCCTTCGAGCCGGTCTTTGCCGTCTGCGCCGAGCACGGCATCGCGGTGCGCGCCTACGTCAGCACCGTCTGGGGCTGCCCCTACGAGGGCCGCGTCGATCCCAAGGTCTCGGCCGAGGTCACCGCGCGCCTGCTGGCCATGGGCGCGTGGCAGGTCTCGATCAGCGACACCATCGGCGCCGGCGACCCGCGGCTGACGGTCGAAGTGCTCAACGCCATGCTCGCCGTCGCGCCCATCGAGAAGCTGGCGATGCATATGCACGACACGCGCGGCACCGCGCTCGCCAACTGCCTCGTCGGCCTGCAAGCGGGCATCACCACCTTCGACGCCAGCATCGGCGGCCTGGGCGGCTGCCCGTACGCGCCGGGCGCGAGCGGCAACCTGGCCACCGAAGATCTGGTCAACATGCTGCACGCCATGGGCATCGAGACCGGCGTCGACCTCGACAAGCTGGTCGACGCCGGCCTGCTCGCGCAGGAACTGCTCGGCCGCAAACTGCCCGGCCGCGCGCTGCAAGCGCTCTCCGCCCGGCGGCGCTGACCGGCGGCGTCGCAAGGGATCAGTCGGTGAGCCCCTCGATCACGCCGTAGACAACCACGCCAAACACGAGCAGGGCGACGAAGCCGATGAAAGCCGCGGCCACGAAGCCGGCGATGTCGGGCACGCGCCACGTGCCGTCGGCCTCGAGCCGCAGATCGTCGCTGTCGCCCAATATAACCGACCGATTGGGATCGTTCGGCGCGTACAGGATGTCGACGCGCTCCCCTTCGGCGACCGGCACGAACATGCCGTCGGTGATGACGATATCGCTGGTCCGCCAGGTACGGCCGGTCTCATCGTCGAACTCGATGATTCGCTCGTGCCGTCTCCCCATCATTCGGTGCCCGCCAATGCCTGGATCGAGCCAGTCCACCAGTCGCCCCGCGGTGAGATGCCCATCGCGGGCGAGGCCGACCATCTGCTGGCCGGCGCGCATGCCTCGGATCAGCGCCAGGATGCACCGCCCGATCGCGATGAAGAGCGCGACATAGGCCGCCACAAGAAGGACGCCAAAGACGGCAAATTGGATCGACAGAGCCTCAGGCCAAAAGTCGCTCGGGTCGGCCTGGGCGATGGGCAGCAGGCACCACCCGAGCGCAAACGAAAGCAAGAGGATGCCCAGGAGGAGTTCGGCCGAGTTCGACCCGCCCAGACGCAGCATGACTTGGAGCCGAAGCGGGACCGGGCGCGGCGGCGGTGGCAGATCTGACGGTGTCATGCTTCACCTCGCTGACGCCTGGCCGTATGCCATGGCCATGTCTTGCCTTGGGCGTCCTCGGTGGGAACCCGCGCCACGCTCCGGCACCGCATCATGGCTTCGAGCGTCATGACTTCGGGTAGGATGTCACCCATCGCGTCGGCCCAGGACGCCAAGGCTGACCGGCTCATCGCATGGCGAGTTTCCACCATGACTCATCCATAGCATGACTCTCCGGCCAACGCACCCTGCGTTCATCACTTCCCATCACTTCCTGCGCCGAAGGCAAGCCACGATGCGCAGCGTGCCAGTGGGTGTCCGCTCGCGGTGCAACAGATGCGAACCCGCGCGGTGTGCGACCGTGGGCAGCGCCTCGATGAGGGGGGCGATGCGTTGTGAGATCGTGGGCCGGACCTCGATGAGGGGGGCGATGCGTTGTGCGATCG
>JAGQJJ010000343.1 GCA_020430675.1 Myxococcales bacterium | reverse complement strand
GGGCCGCGCCGCACCGCCGCCACCGGCTCCGTGCATGGTGACGCCCGGCGGCGGGCGCGGTGCGGCGGCGGGCGTGGGCACGTCGGCGCTCTCGACCTCGACGACGACCTCATCGACGCCGTCCTGCGCCTTCAAGTGATTGAGGACGCGGTCTTCCAGCGCGTGCCGCGTGGCGCGATCGAAGCCGTCGAGGCCGAGCACGACCGTCACCTCGCCGCCCTCGACGAGCACCTCGCGCACCAGCCCCGCCGACACCACGTCGCCGTCCCCCGCCGGCGACGGCACCGCCGCCAGCAACTGCTTGACCTTCTGCGCGTCCATCCTGGCTCCTCGCGTCGAGAACTTTGGCGTGTTGCCACTGAAAACAGGTCGGGTCAAGAGCGACACCGCAGCGCCCGGCTCGGTTGCACCGGGCGTCGAATGGCGCTGTCTCGCCGGCCGGGTAGAATGGGCCGTGCACGACGCGCGAGGGGTCATGGCCAGGCGGTTGGGTGACATTCTGTTGGAGCGCGGGCTGATCGACGACAAGCAGCTCCGCGCAGCGCTCGCCGAGGCGGCGCTGTGGGGGCATCGATTGGGCGAGGTCCTGATCGCCCGCGGCGAGTGCAGTGAGGCGCAGGTGCTCGACGCCCTGTCGACGCAGCTCGGGGTCGGCGTGGCACCGCTCTCAACCACGGTGGCCGTCGACCCGAAGGTGCTCGACCTGCTGCCTGCCGACTTCGCGCGGGAGCACAAGGCCCTGCCGCTGCACCTCGATGGCCGCACCGGGCTGCTGGAGGTGGCGCTGGTCGACCCGACCGACGCTGGGCTGGTACAGGCGATCGAAGCGCGCACGCATCGGCGCATCCGCCCGCTGGTGGCGCTGGCCGCCGATCTGGACGAGGCCATCCGCCGCTTCTATTTCGCCGGCGCCGATCCCGATGGACAGGGGCCGTTCCGCCGCCTGGCGACGCCGGTGCGCAGCGCCGGTCCGCGGCCGCGCCCGTTGTCGGTGCACAGCGTGCCCTCGGGCGCAATGACGCCGCCGCGCGGGCTGCCGGCGGCGTCTCTGGGCGGCCACGCGCCGTCGCGCACGCACTCGACGCTGTCGACGCGCCGTGATGAGTCGCCCATCGGCAGTTCCGAGGGGCGCACGCCCGAGAGCGACGCGCTCATCGCCCTGCGCGCCGAGGTCGACCTGCTGCGGCGCCAGCTCGCCCGCGCCTATGAGCTGCTGCGCGAGACCACGGCGGCCCATCAGGTGCTGCTGACCACGCTGCGCGACGCGGGCACGCTCGACGTCAAGGGCTACCAGACGGCCTTGCAGGCCCGTCTGGAGAAGATTCGCGGCCCGCGCTGAAGCGGCGCCGCAGCGAGCGGGTCAACCCCTATGTTCTTGATTCTGGATCGCTTTTTGCTTCAACCCCATTTGCGCATCGCCCATCCGGACGCGCCGCGCGAAAACATCCTTTTTGTGATCGAGGGGTTGTGTAATGATCCTGCCACGGTGTCGCCCGAGGCGTGCGCGAGGGCCGAGCCAAAAGTTTGCCTGACCCGAGGCGGTGCTCTATGAGTACAGGGGTCAGGGAAACGAGGAGGCCGGCTGAAGTTCGAGACCGACATCCCCCGCTGGATGAGGGTCTGCAGGGCTTCGTTTCGCCCGCTTTCGGTTCCGACAACGTGCAGACGTGCCCGGAGGGTCACCGGGCGGAGTGTGCGTGAGGTCGTGGTGAAGAAATACGAGGATCAGGCCACCACCACGACGGTGGTCGTCGAAGACCCCTCCGCGAAGGGGCTGACCGCCGAAGAGGAGCGCGTCCTGCGGATGCGCTCGGGCGCAACGCTGACCGGCGACGCGCCGCTCGGCAGCAAGCTCTCGGGGGTCGCCGCCGCCCATCGCGATGAGGTCGCCATTCGGCTCATGCTCATCGAGCGAGAGGCGCTCGCCGCGCTCGCCGAAGATTTGCCCCCAGCCAATCCCCAGCGCAAGCGGCGCATCGTCGAAGCGCTGCGAGAAAAGTCCGAAGACTGACGCCTCGCGACGCGCCGGGCGATGCGAGGCACGCGCCTGGCAGCGCCCGGGAAGGTTCTCTGCTGCGCCAAACGATGCGCCGCCATCGGCTGCGCTCCCCACCGCTTGACGTCGTGTTTTCAGGCCTTCGCGTGCCCGGCGCATGCTCAGCGGCCGGCGCTCAAGGTTCCCATTCGAGATTGACGGTGAGGCTGCGGCCAGGGCTGTAGACGCCCGAGCCGTGTGCCCGATAGCGGGCGTCGGTGAGGTTCTCGAAGACCAGCGCCACGAGCAGGCGCCGCGGCAGGCGCAGGCCGGCGCGGGCGTCGAAGACGACAAAGCCGGGCGTGCCGCCCTTGGGGATGCGCGCGTCGGCGACGTCGCCCGGGGAGAGGCGGTCCTGCGCGGTTGCCCAGCGCACCGCGGCGCCGGCGTAGAGGCCGTCTTCTTGCTGCCAGAGCACCTCGCCGGTGCCGTTGAGCGGTGGCACGCGCGAGAGCGGTACCCGCGCCGGGCCGCCGTCGCCGGGGTTGTCGCCCTCGCCCCAGGCGCAGGCCACGGTGCCCTTGAACCGCAGCGCCCGCCAGGGTTCGACCTCGAGCAGCGCTTCGCCGCCGACCAGGCGGGCCACGCCCGAGAGGTTGACCAACGCCAGCGGGGCGCGGTTGGCGCGGCAGGCGCCGTCGCTGTAGGTCTCGCTCAGCTTGCATTCGTCGCGCGACAAGAGGCGCCGCTCGATGGCGTCGTCGAGGGTGACGTGAAAGGCCATCAGCTCGGCGTTGAGCCAACCGAGGTGCAGGCGCAGGCCGGCGTCGAGGCTGAGCGAGCGCTCGGGGCGCAGGTTGGGGTTGTCGAGCTGGTAGCCCTGGCCGGTGGACTGGCGGGCGGTCAGGTCGTCGAGGTTGGGCGCGCGGAAGCCCTGCTCGATATTGGCCACCACCATCACGCGCTCGCCCCATTGCAGGCCGCCGTTGAAGACGACCGGCGTATGGCGGCGTTTGAAGGTGGCTGAAGCGGTCTCGGGGTCGCCCGGCGAGGCGGCGATGACGTGGCTGATCCGAGCGCCGCCGCGCAGGCGCAGATCGCCGAATGCAGCTTCGGGCGCGATGTAGAGGCCAAGCTGCGTCAAGGTGCTGCCGTCGATGTACTGGCCGCGGCTGAGCGCGCGGGTGATCGGCGGGCTGGCAAAGGCGATCCATTTGGCCGAGTCGACCCACTCGCGGCTGCCGTCGAGGCCGTAGCGCAGACGCAGGTCGAGCCAGTCGACGCCAAGCAGGGGCGCGGTCTCGGCGCGCCAATAGCCGCTGAGGCCGTCGACGCCGTCGCGACCCAGATTGGTGGTCGAGGTGTCGATGCCGTCGCCGGGCGTGCGGTCGGCGCGGGCCAGGCGATGCCGCTGGTGCTGGCGCTGGTACGAGAGGGCGGTCTCAAAGCGGCGCAGCGCGAGGGTCTCGGGTTCGTATTCGAACTTGCCGTAGACGTGCGTGCGGAACTGCTCCTCGAAGACGAGACACTCGTTGGTCGCCGCCTCGGGCGGCGGGCACTGATCGGTGCGGGGCGCGTCGTACTGGCGATAGAGGTAGGCGGCGAGCGTGGCGCGTCCATCGGGCACCAGGGCGACAACCCGGGCGTCGGCGGTCAGCTCGTCGAAGCCAGTGCCGAGCTGGGTGCGGCCGTTGGGTTCGAAGCAGGGCACGGTGAGGATGTCTTCGCAGACCTGCGAAGGCGCGCGGCCGTCGGGGAAGGCGTCGCCGCCGGCTTCGAGGCGGTCGACCTGGCGCGCGCCGACGCCGAAGAGCACGCCGAGCCAATCGCTGATCTGCACGTCGAGTTGGAGGCGGCCGCCGAGCTCGCCGTCGGCGGTGCGATGGCGCGCGGCGAGCTTGGGGCGCAGGACGAAGCCGTCGTGGGTGGGGTCGATGGCCGGCTCAACCGGGCGCAGCAGGATGGCGCCGGCGATGGCGTCGCTTCCGAGCAGCACCCCGGCGCTGCCACGCAGGACCGAGATGCTGTCGAGGGTGCGCGGGTCGACGGTGAAGAGGTATTGGTTCGGGCCCTTGCGAAACAGGGCGTGGTTGAGGCGCAGGCCGTCGAAGAGCAGCAGGGTGTGCTGGCCGGTCAGCCCACGCAGATAGGGTGAACCCTGGCCGTGCGCGGTCTGCTGCACGAAGACGCCGGCCGAGAAGCGCAGGGCCTCGGGCGTCGATTGGGGCTGGCGCAGGTCGAGATCCTTGCGGCCGGTGCGCTGCACGGCGCGGCTGGCGTCGAGCCCGTCGTCGGGTCGCTGGCCATAGACGTAGATCTCATCGTCGACCGGCTCGTCATCGACCGGCGCGCTCCAGGCGGGCGGCGACAGCGCGAGCGCGGCCCCGAGCAGCAGGGGCGCGGCCAGTGGCGGGGGCGCGGCGTGCATCGCGGCAGCTTACCGGCCGGTCGGTCGGGCGGGCACCCCGAATTTCTACCGTCGGGCGCAGCGAGTTGACCGTCGGGCCGCATGGGCCGATCGTACCGGCGTGGAGCGCATCGGCCCCTATCGCATCGTACGGACCATCGCCCTCGGCGGCATGGGCGAGGTCTTTCTGGCCAGCTTGGAGCGCAGCGGCGGGTTTCAGAAGCGGGTGGCGCTCAAATGCGTGCTGCCACGGCTGATGGCCGATCCGCGCTTTGTCGACCTGTTCGAGCGCGAGGCGCGGCTCGCGGCGGCGCTCAGCCACCGGCACATCGTGCAGATCTTCGACTTCGGTCGCGAGCAGGGGCGCGCCTGGCTGGCGATGGAGTACGTGCACGGGGTCGACCTGAAAGCGGTGCTCGATCGGGCGGGCGGGCCGCTGCCGGCGGGCATGGCGATCGAGATCGGCGTCGCCTGCGCGCAGGGGCTCGACTACGCGCACCGCGCCCGCGACGCGCAGGGACGCTCGCTCGATCTGGTGCACCGCGATGTGTCGCCGCAAAACGTGCTGCTGTCGTTTGAGGGCGACGTGAAGGTGACCGACTTCGGTCTGGCGCTGGCGGCGGCCCATGACGCGGACGACGCCGGCACGCTGCGCGGCAAGTTCGCCTATATGAGCCCCGAGCAGGTGCGTGGCGAGCCGCTCGATGCGCGCAGCGATCAGTTTGCGCTGGGGGTGGTGCTCTACGAGATGTTCAGCGGGCAGCGCGCGTTTTTTGCCGAGGACGGCGCCGAGCGCATCCTCGACCGCGTGCGCCGCGCCGCGCCGCTGTTGCCGTTGGCCGAGGCGGCGCCGATACTGCCGATGGGCCTGCG
>JAGQJJ010000342.1 GCA_020430675.1 Myxococcales bacterium | reverse complement strand
GACCTCGATCGCGTATTGCGTGTTCGTATGCGTGAAACGGCGCACCGCGTGGCTCTCGCCCGCGCTCAGCTCGAAGGTGAAGGTCGGGTGCATGGGCTGCACCGGCACATGGGCCAGGCCGTTGCGATCGGTCGTCACCGTCTCGGGCAGCGGCGTCGCGCTGCGGCCTTCGGTGGTTTGCAGCGTGACGGCAGTGGCCACCGGTCGGCCCTCGGCGTCGCGCGCCCGCACCGTCAGCACGCCGGGCAGGCCGCCGGGCAGCACGCCGTCGGCCGGGCCGATGTCGAGCGAGAGCGGCCCGATGTCAGGGCGCATGGGCGGGCGTTGTTTGGGCGGTTTTGGCCACTCGAAGCCGGGTGACTCGCCGATGACCGTGATGGGGAAATGCGCGCTCACCGGCCCGTCGGGGCCCTCGGCGCGCAGCTCGGCTTGATAGACGCCGGGCCGGCGCGGCGCGCGCACCGTGCCTTGCACGAAGGGGCCGGCGGCCTCGCCGATCGACTGGCTGGCCCCGGGCTGGCCCTCGGCGTCGACCAGGGTGACCGTCACGTCGCGGATGGGTTGATAGCGGGCGAAGCGCAGTTCGCGCAGCACGACGCGCACCACCGCGGGCTCGCCGGCGACCCATTGGCCGGTGCCGAAGACGTGCAGCCCCGAGCGGGCCTCGACCTGGCTGAGCAGGATGCCGCCGATGAGCATGACCGCAAACCAGATGAGCCCGGCGGCAAAGAGAAGCCGCCGATGGCGGCGCAACGCGCCCATCAGGCCCTCGGGCCCGCGCTCGGTCTCGGTGTCGAGCGGCGCTTGGTCGCTCACTGCGCGGCCTCCTCGGGCCCGGCTTCATCGTCGGGCTCTTCGCCGGGCGCGCCCTGGGCGACGATGCCCTCAAGCTGCGCGGTGCGCCGGGCCACCAGCGCGGCGAAGGCGTCGCGGCGCGCCTCGGTGATGGGTTTGCCGCGGGTGATCTTCAGGCGCGAGGGGTCGATATAGCCCCCGCCGCGCTTGATCGCGAAGTGCAGGTGCGGCCCGGTGCTGCGGCCGGTGGTGCCGACGTTGCCGATCACCTGCTTCTGCCGCACGCGGGCGCCCTTCTTGATGCCGGGCCCGATGCGCGAGAGGTGGGCGTAGGCGCTCTCAAGGCCGCCGCCGTGATCGATGCGCACCAGCTTGCCGTTCGGGCCCTTCCAGTCGGCCCAGGTGACCACGCCAGCGGCCATCGCCCAGACCGGCGTGCCCACCGGCGCCGCGTAGTCGACGCCCATATGCGCCTTCGTATAGCCCAGCACCGGATGCCGGCGCCGGCCGAAGCCGCTGCTGATGCGCGCAAACTTGAGCGGGGTCGCCAGAAAACTCTTCTCCGCGCTCTGGCCGTCCTCCAGATAGTAATGCCCTTCTTCGCCCTCGGGCGCGAACCAGAACGTGCGGAAAGTGCCCACTTCACCGGCGTATTCGGCGGCGAGGATGCGGCCGTAGCGGATGAAGTCGGCGTCTTTGTAGATCTTCTCGACCACCACCCGGAAGCGGTCGCCGGCGTGGGTGTTCTTGTAGAAGTCGATGTCCCAGGCGAAGACGTCGGTCACCAGCGCGACGAGGCCGGGCGACTCGCCGACGCGCTGCATGGCGCGGTAGAGCGAGGCGCGAATCTCGGCGCCCACCTCGGCCTCGACCACGCGCACCGGCACCTCGACCTGATGGCCCACATAGCGGCCATCGAGGCCGCGCTCGACGGCGAAGATCTCCAGCGGGCCATGTTCAAACCGAAAGCTCAGCAGCTCGCCCGAGGCGCGGTCGCGGCGCAGCGCAAACGCGGCGCCGGGGCGGGCGTTGCGGAAGTCGTACAGCCCCGAGAGCGCGGCGACGATGGCGTGCACCTGCGAGCCGCTGACGCCCTGGGCTTCGAGGGCGGCGCCCAGGGTCTGGTCCTTGTCGAGCACGCCTTCGTGCTCGATCCAGGCCGGCGGCTCGGGCGGCGGCGGCATCTCGGGCAGCGGCGGCCGCTCGGGCAGCGGCGCGACGACCACGCTGGCGTCGGCCTTGGGCGGCGGGGGCGGCGAGACGTCGTCGCGCGAGAGGATGACCATGCCGACCCCGGTGCCCGCGAGCAGGGCCAGGGCGAGCCAGGGGCCGACATTCATGGGCATGCGGCGGGGGCGATCGATCAGCAAGCGGGCGTCCTGGGCACGGCAAAGTCCGCATCGTAGTCGGCCGGCCCCCGCGCTGTCGAGCGACCGGCGGGCGTGACTCTGCGCCGCGTGACTCTACGTGACGTCACCAACGCCTTTCTGCTATTCAGCGGCGAGCGCTCCCAAGCTTCTCGGAGGTGCACGATGCGCGCGGTGACCCTGATCGGCCTCCTGCTGGCGGTGGTGCTGACCGGCTGCCTCGAAGACTTCGGCGATCCGCGGCCGCAGACCAGCGTGCCGCCGCCGGAAGACGGCGCGGACGCGGGCGAGACGCCCGATGCGGGCGAGCCGCCGCCGCCGGCCGAGCGCTGCGATTACACCTTCGTTTACCGCCACACCGAAGACGGCACCCCGGGCGAGGTGCGGCTCGCCGGCAGCTTCGAGGGCTGGCAGGGCGGCGTCGTGATGGACGGCCCGAGCGACGCCGGTGAGTACGTGGCCACCGTCGATCTGGCCGAGGGCCGGCACGCCTACAAGTTCATCGTCGACGGCAACTGGATCGCCGACGCTGAGAACCCCGAGGCCGAAGACGACGGGCAGGGCGGCATGAACAGCCTGGTGCAGCACGTCTGCCCATTTGCGCCCGATTGCGTGCAGAACGCCGACTGCGACGGCGAGGGCGTCTGCCGTCACTACGCCTGCGGCCCCTGCGAATGCCCGATGGGCCGCGTCTGCAACGATGCGGGCCGCTGCGTCGGGTGCACCGCCAACGCCGACTGCGAAGGCGGAGACGTCTGCCGCGACGGCGCTTGCGGGCCCTGTCTCGCCGACGAAGAATGCGGCGACGGCCTCGCCTGCGTCGACCTGGCCTGCGTCGAGCCCGAATGCACCACCGACGCCGAGTGCGACCTGCTCACCGAGGTGTGCCGCGCGCGCCAATGCGCGGCAAAACCCTGCAATCTTCGGGTCTTCACCTTCGACCCGGGCGGCGCCGCCTACGACCGCGTGCTCATCGCCGGCACGTTCACCAACTGGCAGGACGGCGCGGTGCCCATGCAGCAGGTCAACGGCATCTGGGTCGGCCGGGTCGAGATCGAAGATGGGCGCCACCTGTACAAGTTCATCACCTACCCCGCCGGCGCGGTCGACCCGGTCTGGATCGAGGATCCGGGCAACCCCGAGGTCGAGGCCGATCCCTTCGGCGGGCGCAACTCGGTGGTCACGGTCAACTGCCGGCCGCCCTGCGAGAACGACGACGAATGCGAGGGCGGCTATGTCTGCCTGAACGGCCAGTGCGGTCCGGCGCCGGTGGCCGGCGAGTGCGGCGACCCCGACGTGTTCGATTGGCGCGACGCGGTCATGTACTTCGCCATGGTCGACCGCTTCTATGACAGCGACGGCCGCAACGACCCGGTGCAGGGCGCCAGCGACGGCCCGGGCGATGGCGCCAGCGGGCAGTACGAGGGCGGCGACCTGCCGGGCATGATCGCCAAGGTGCCGTACCTGCACGACCTGGGCGTCACCGCGGTCTGGCTCTCGGCGCCCTACGAGAACCGCAACACCGCTGGCGCGGCGATCGATCCCAACGCCGATCAGCACCAGTACAGCGGCTATCACGGCTATTGGCCCTCGCCGGCAAACGTGAACTACGCCAACCCCGATGACCCGCAGCCGGTGCCGCAGGTCGAGACCCGCATCGGCACCGCCGATGACTTGCACGCCTTCATCGACGCGGTGCACGGCGAAGGCATGTTCGTGCTGTTCGACTATGTGATGAACCACGTCGACAGCGAGAGCGGCCTGTATCGCGCCCACCCCGATTGGTTCGCGCGCGGCGACGGCCGCGACGGGCGCCCGGCCGATGGCTTTGCGCTCTGCGGCCCGCTGAACCTTTGGGATGATGACTACTGGGGCAAGCGCTGCGCCTTCACCGATTACCTGCCGCCGTTCGACTTCACCAACGACGCCGCGCGCAACTGGTCGGTGGCCGATGCCTTGTGGTGGGCGAAGACCTATGGCATCGATGGCTATCGGCTCGATGCCATCAAACACGTCGAGCAGTCATGGCTCATCGACCTGCGCGACGGTCTCGACGCCGCCTTCCCCGACCCGGCGGGCGGGCGGTTCTATCTGGTGGGCGAGACGTTTGCGTATGACAACGCCGGCCTCATCCGCCAGTTCATCGACCCGGCCGAGAAGCTCGATGGCCAGTTCGACTTCCCGTTCAAGGCGCGGCTGTGCGAAGGCATCTTCCACGGCGGGCTCAACAACTTCCAAGGCTGGATGGACTTCGAAAACAGCGCCTTCTACCCGCCGGGCACGCTGATGACCACGTGGATTGGCAACCATGACATCCCGCGCGCCATTCACTTCGCCAGCGGCCAGCTCGGCAACTGCCGCGAAGGCAGCAGCGCAGGCAACGGCTGGACGAGCGCCTCGTTCCCACAACCCGCCGACGCGCGGCCCTACGAGCTTCTGGGGCTGGCCTTCGGGGTGATGATGACCAATCCGGGCATCCCGCTGATCTATTACGGCGATGAGATCGGCCTCGCCGGCGGCGGCGACCCCGACAACCGGCGCATGATGGTGTGGGACGACGGCCGCCTCAACGCGCACCAGCGCGCCCTGCGCGACCGCATCGCGCGCATGGGCCGCATTCGCGCCGAGAACAAGGCGCTCAGCCGCGGGCAGCGCTTCACCATCAGCGCCAACGGCGACACGTGGGTCTATCGCATGGGCCGCTGCGACGACGAGCGCCTGCCCGACATCACGGTCGCCATCAACCGCGCCGATCAGCCGCGCGAGGTGGGCATCCCCGCCGGCGGCTACGTCGAACTGATGACCGACGCCATGATCGAAGGCGGTCAGGTGCAGGTGCCCGCACGTTCGATGCTGATCCTGCGCGCGGCAGAGTAGTTTGTTGCCAGAGCCAAACGGCGCGGCGGCAACACGTCAGCACGAAGTCAGCGTCGCAATCGGCCGCGGAAGGTGGTAGGCACGCCCCCGAGCGCATCAACGCGCTCCACAACGTCCGGGGGGACGCGCCCGTGAGGATGCCCCGCTTTCCGGCCGTGACGATGCCGGGCGCCAGGCGCCTCGGCGCAGCCGTGGCGCGGGCCATCGGTGGCGGCGAGC
>JAGQJJ010000341.1 GCA_020430675.1 Myxococcales bacterium | reverse complement strand
TCACCATGAAAAAGATGAGCAGGATGAAGACCATGTCGATGAGCGGCGAGATGTCGATGCTCTGCTCGGCCGGGGCGTGGTTGCGGCGCCAGTGCATTACCGCGCTCCTTCGACGAGCAGCGTGCGCAGGCGGCTCAGGTCGTCTTCGAGCATGTGCTGGCGGCGGTCGAGATAGCGGCCGACAATGACGCCGGGCACGGCGACCAGCAGGCCCATCTGCGTGGTCAGCAGCGCCTGCGAGATGCCGCCAGCAACGCCGCCGGTGGCGGCGAAGAGGGCGCCGTCGCCCAGGCCGTCGAAGGTCTCGATCATGCCCGAGACGGTGCCGAGCAGGCCGGCGAGCGGCGCG
This sequence comes from Myxococcales bacterium, assembly GCA_020430675.1. Next base: position 4,915 of record JAGQJJ010000341.1, on the reverse strand, counting down.
GTCATGACCAGCCCCGAGACCAGCGGCCGATAGCCGCGCAGCGTGCGGTGCAGGGTGGCGAGGCGCTCTTCGATGAGCGCGTCGAGGTCTTCGGCGCTGTAGCCCGCTCCGCGCAGCGGCGCGAGGGCGGCGAACGCCTGACCGAGCACGCCGAAGCGCGGCGGGCGGTCGGCGGCGAGCAGGTGGGCCACGTCGCCGCGCGCGCCGCGGATGAGCGTCAGCGCGCGCCAGCCGAGCGCGTACCACAGCGCGGCGGCGGCGAGCACCAGCGGGGGCATCACGAAGCCGCCGTCGGCGATCGAGCGGCGGGCTTCGGCGATGAGCGCCTCGATCATGTGGCCACGGCCACCGGCGCGCCGACGCCGCGGGGCGCCGGGGCGGGCTTCTGCTCGGGGCGCAGGCGGGCGAGGTTGATCAGCCGCAGCGCGCCCTGCTCCACCTCGGACTTCATCGCCGCGGCGCGGCCGTTGAGCAGATTGCCGAGCAACAGCGCGGGGATGGCCACGATCAGGCCCAGCTCGGTGGTGATCAGGGCCTCGGAGATGCCGCCCGAGAGCAGCTTCGGGTTGCCGGTGCCGAACTCGGTGATGACGTCGAAGGTGCTGATCATGCCGGTGACGGTGCCGAGCAGGCCGAGCAGCGGGGCGACGGCGGCGATGACCAGCACCGCGCCGCCGAAGCGGTCGAGGCGGCCCTCTTCGCGCAGCATGCCCTCGGCGAAGACCCGCTCCAGGTCGTCGCGGCTGTCGTCGAGGTGGCGGGCGAGCGCGCCGAGCACCCGGGCGCCGGCGCCGCGGGCCTTGCCGCAAAGCTCGGCGACTTCACCGTGGCGGCCGGCGCGCACCAGCGGTTCGGCGCGGCCGAGCAGCGAGGTGAGCGGCGAGCGCGCCAGCATCAACAACACCGCGCGCAGCAGCACCAAGAGGGCGCAGACGGCGCCGAGCGCGACGATGACCCACGCGATGGCGCCGCCGGCTTCGACCACCTCGCGCGGCGTCTTCTCCTTGCGGAGCTCGTAGTTCTGGTCGGCGGACTCGAAGAGGAAGATGCCCATGCTGGCCGGGGTCTCGGCGGCGGCCAGGGCGCGCGCGGTGGCTTCGCCCTGCGGCGGGTCGAGCTTGAAGCGGCCGCCGCCGGCCGGGGTGAGCGCGCCGGCCGCGTCTTGCGAGGCGCCGTAGACCGCGACGCCGCCCACCCGAATCAACGTGCCTGCCACGCGGCTGCCGTCAGCGAGGAAGAAGTCGCCGGGCGCGCGGCGCACCGCGCTGGCGTCGGCGAGCAGCGCGCCCAGTCGGCCGAAGCCGTCGGCGAGCAGCGCCGCCTGTTGTTCGGCGGTGGGCGAATCGCCCGGGGCGAGCGCCGCGGGCGGCCAGGCGACGTGCTGGTTGCCAAACGCGCGGGCCATCTGCTCGACGAGGCCGTCGACGGCCTCGCGGTCACCCGACAGCTCGGCTTCGCGCTCCAGCGCGGTCATCGAGTCGGCGAGCGCGTCGGCTTCGAGCGTCACCGCGACCAGCTCGCGTTGCAGCGCTTCGAGGCGGGCCTGCGTCTTGCGCTCCTCGTCGGCGGCGGCGCGCTCGACCTCGCCGAGCCGGCCGCGCAGGGCGGTCTTCTCGGCGTCGAGGAAGGCAAACTCCTTCTTGTAGGCGTCGGCCAGGCGGCGTGCGGCCTCGGCGGCGTCGATGGGTTCGGCGGCGGCGGGCAGCGCGGCGAGCGACAGCAAGACGATGGGCAGAAGGCGCATCAGCGACCTCCCGGCGGGATGATGTTGGGCAGGGCGTGGTAGCCGACCCGAATCTGCTTCTTGAAGGCGTCGAACAGGCCGTCGACCGCGGCGACCTCGTCCTCGGCCTCGACGCGGCGGGTCTGCCAGCCGTCGCCGCGGCGGGCGACAAAGCCCACGCGGTCGTCGCCGGTGCGGAAGTAGAGGCCCACGAGGCCCAGGCGCACGACGTCGGCGAGCAGCTCTTCGCCGTCGAGCGTGATGGTCGCCCGGGCCAGGCCGGCGTCGCGGGCCAGTTGCAGCTCGTCTTCGACCAGGGCCCAAAGGCGCGTCAACGCGGTGCGCGGTGTCAGCAGCCCTTGTTCGAGGCGATCGGCGAGCGATTGCACCTCGGCCGCGCGCTCGTTGCGCCGGAAGGGCAGCGAGGCGTTGATGGCCCCGCGCAGCGCCTCGGCGCCGGCGGCAAAGACTGGCAGCAGGGCCGTGTCTTCGGCCTTGGCGCGCTCGATCTCGGCCTTCTTGCGGTCCTGCGCCTCGCGAAGCTGCCGGGCGCGCAGCTTCTCGCGGGCCAGCTCGGCTTCGATCTGCGCCTGCTGGGCGGCGAGCGCGCGCTGGCGTTCGCGGCGGGCCCGCTTGGCGTCTTCGAGCGCGTCGGTGAGGTGCTCGACCTCGCTGCGCAGGGCGACGAGCGAAGCGGCGAGCTGTCCGGCGTCTTCGGCGCGGGCCGGGCCGGGCCGGGCGAGCAGCAGGAGAAGGGGGAGGAGGTGCCTCATAGGCCGACGGTCCACCCCGCGGCCCAGTCTTCAGTGCCAAACGCGCCGACAAAGTCGACCTGGTCGAACCACGGGTCGGCGGGCGCGCGGCCCACGCCGAGCATGGGCGAGCCCTCGGCGGGCAGATAGCCGTTGAGCTGCGGGTCGACGGCCGCGTTGCCGCCGCCGCGGGCGAAGACGTCCTGGGTGCTGCACGGGGGCGGCTCGGGCGTGTTCTCTTCGTCGGGCGCGCCGAAGGCCTCATCGCACTGGATGGCCATGTTCTCGATGGTGATGCGCGGCGCGTCGGCGTCGCAGGCGCCGACAAAGGTGGCGCTGTGGTCGAGGGCCAGGCAGGCCTCGCCGAAGCCGGTGACGATGAAGTTCGACAGGTGCGCGCCGGTGCCTTCGCGCAGCAACAGGCCCAGGTCGGCGTTGGCGCTGCCGAGCAGGGTGACGTTGCTCAGCGTGGGGTTCGAGCGCGGCTCGTAGTCGTTGTTGCCCTTGCGGTTGTCGGCTTCGATGCCGTTGTCGCCGTCGTCGTCGGCCTGGCGGATGAGCACAAACTGCGCGCGGCCCTGCCAGCCGTCGGTCCAGTCGAGCGAGTCGTCGCCCTCGTCGGTGAGCACGACGTGCTTGACGTCGACCGTGCCGCCGAAGAACTCGACCCCGTCGTCCTTGTTGCGGTGCACCTGGATGTAATCGACGGTGGTGCCGCGGCCGACGCCCTGGAAGGCGATGCCGTTGAGCTCGTTCTCTTCGCTGAAGAGGGTGCCGGCGTACGAGACGATGACGTAGCGCAGGGTGCCGCTGTTGTCGTCGGGGTCGTCGCCGCCGTAGGTGCCGGTCGCGCCTTCGCCCTGGGCGGTGCAGCTGCCGTCGTTGGTGCCGCACACGTTGATGGGCGCGTGGCCGTTGAGGATGATGCCGCCCCAGTCGCCGGGCGCCTGCTGGCCTTCGAGCTGGTCCGAGGTGAAGTGGATGGGCGCCTCGCGGGTGCCGTTGGCCTGAATCTTGGCGCCCTGCGCGATGATCAGGGTGCCGGGCGAGGCGGCGTCCTTCTTGCCGTAGATCGTGACGCCGGCTTCGATGGTCAGGGTGGTGGCCGAGGCGCCGTCGCCGATGAAGACCGGGCCTTCGAGCAGGTAGGCCGGGCCGGCGGCCAGGGTCAGGTTGTTGGTGTAGGTGCCCGCAGGCAGGCTGCACAGGTCGGTGTCGACCTCAGTCGTGCCAGCGGGGCAGGCGCCGCCGCCGCCTCCGCCCGCGCCGCCCGCGTCGGCCGCGGCGGTGTCGCCATCATCACAACCCATCGCCAACGCGCCGCACAGGGCGAAGGCGGTCATCGACTTCTTCCAGATTGAAGGCATCTTCGATTCGCTCCCATCGATTCGCGCAGATCAATGCGCGCGGTCGGTGACAAGCGGATGGCGGACCGGCAGATTCGTGGTGACCGTCTCGTGAGCGAGCGGTGATCCATTGCCGTGCTGGAGGTCTTCGCCATGTGTGGGCGCTATCAACTCGCCATCGACCCGAAGCTGCTCGAACGCAGCTTCGGGGCGCAGATCGAGATGCCGTTTGGCGAGCGCTACAACATCGCGCCGACGCAGCGGGCGCCGGCTGTGCGGGTGGAAGAGGGCGTGCGGGTCTTTCGCAGCCTGCGCTGGGGGCTGGTGCCCGGTTGGGCCAAGGATCTGAGCATCGGCAACAAGATGATCAACGCCCGCGGCGAGACGGTGGCGGAGAAGCCTTCGTTTCGCTCGGCGTTTCGCAAGCGGCGCTGTCTGGTGCCCTCAACCGGCTTCTACGAGTGGAAGCGTCAGGGCAAAGCCAAACAGCCGCATCGCATCCGGCTGGCGGACGCTGAATTCTTTGCCATGGCCGGGCTGTGGGAGTTCTGGCAGTCGCCCGAGGGCGCGCCGATCGAGACGTTCACGATCATCACCTGCGATCCGGCGGGCGCGTTGGGCGATCTGCACAACCGGATGCCGGTGATCCTGGATCCCGCGCGGTTCGACGAGTGGCTCGACCCGCGCACGCCGGGCGAGGCCTTGCAGCGGCTGATCGCGCCGCGGCGGGCCGAGGAGCTGGAGATCGTGCCGGTCAGCGACCGCATCAACAGCGTCTACAACGATGATCCCGAAGCGGCGCAGCCCATCGGTCAGGCGTCGCTGTTTAGGGCCCGGCAAGAAACGACTCGGTGATTCGGCCTCCGCTCCGCGCGCGCAGGGCCGTTTACGTCCGCGGCCGCTTTCTCGCCGTACCTCCAGGTACGACTTCGTCGCGGCCTGTGGGCGCACTGGCCCTGCGCGTGCGTATCGGCGCCCTCGGTCAATCGAGTAGTTTCTTGCCAGGCCCTTACCTGAGCAGGCGGTCGGGGCGGCGGCCCGAGAGCAGCGCGGCGACGCCTGCGGGCCATTGGCCGGCGCGCAGCAGCACCGCA
>JAGQJJ010000340.1 GCA_020430675.1 Myxococcales bacterium | reverse complement strand
CGCGCGGGCCGCCGTCACGTCGGCGAGCGCGGTCGGCCGCCCGGTCGCCACCCCCGTCACGACGAGCGCGTCGACCACGCAGAACGCGGCCCCCTTCGCCAGCTCCGCCATGGACAGGTCGGCGGTGACGGCGTGGGCGGCGTGCTTCTTTTGCACGTCGGCCCAGATGGAGACGTCGGCGCCGAGGGCGCGGCGGGCGCGGAGCAGGTCGCCGGCGCAGGCGTCGAGCCAGCCTTCGTCGGCGACGTGCGCGTAGGCGAAGGCCTCGACGCGGATGAAGCTGGCGCCGCAAGCCACGGCGACGCCGAGGGCTTCGCGGTTGGCGGCGGCGAGGATCTGGACGCCGGTGGGGTGGCCCAGGTCGGTGATGGCGGCGACGGCGCGGGCCATGGCCGCCACCGTCTCGGGCGGCACGGCGCCGCGCAGGTAGGGCACGTCGCCCATGTTCTCGACGAGCAGCGCGTCGCAGCCGCCTTCGATCAGGGCCGCGGCGTCGCGCCGGGCGCGCTCGATGACCGCGCGCATGTCGCCGGCCCAGCGCGGGCTGCCGGGCAGCGGGTCGAGGTGCACCATGCCGATGAAAGCGCAGCCGCCGCCGGGGGTGAGCTTCATGGCGTCAGCGCATCGCGATCTGGCGCGTGTCGAGCGTCTTGTCGGCGACCTTGGGGGTGCCTTCGGACAGGTCGACGAAGCGCACGGCGCTGCTCAGGGTGCGGGCGGTGTCATCGATGGTGACTTCGATGAAGGTGCCATGCCTTGGCTTGTCGGGGTTGTTCATGTCGACCTTCGAGGGACAGTTGAAGCCCGAGTTGGCATAGACATAGTCGGCGCGGAAGCTCCAGGTGCCATCGCGGTGGTCGACCGGCTCGTGGGTATGGCCCATGACGATCATCGTGTACTTGTCGGAGAGCACCTCGGCGAAGTGTTCGATCGAGTGGGCGACGTCGGTGTCGAGCAGCGCGCGCACGCCGGGGTCGGTGCCATAGAGGCGCTTCGAGCCCGAGGCGACCTTGTCGTAGTTGGCGTGCAGATTGGCATAGCGCGCGATGACTTCGGTGGCGGTGATGCGGGTGCCATCGAGCATGTCAAACGTGAGGTCGAGGGTGCCACCGACGGCTTCGACGAGCGTGCGGATGGTCACCTCGGCGAGCGAGCTGTTGTCGTCTTTGTACGAGACGATGATCTGCTCGAAGGCATCGCCGAGCAGGCCGAGGCCGTTGGGGTCGCCGTTATGGGGCAGGTCGGCGACGGTCTGGCCGGCTTTGAGCTGCTGATTGGCATGCAAGGCCGAGAGGCGGGTGATGAAATGACCGATCGGCAGGCCATCGCCGGGTGAGGCCAACAAGTCGGGCGCGTTGAACATCGAGTAGATGTGGCCATGCGTGCAGACGAGCTGGCCCTGGGCGGCGGCGGGTTTGTAGACCACGCCGCTCGGCTGGTTGACCGGTGCGCCGATCACCTTGGCGAGCGCGCCGGGCTGGTGGCCGAGCGCCATGTCATGGTTGCCCGGCAGCAGGGTCAGGGACGTGTGCGCGGCCAGCCGGGCGAGCGCGCCGGTGGCGCCGAAGATCGCCGGGTTGGCGGCGGCGATCTCTTCCAGCGTGGGCGGCCGCCGGTCGGGCACGTAGGTCCACTGGTCGATCAGATCGCCGAGGATGATGACTTCGGCGAGGTCATCGCGGGCGATCAGGTGCTCGAAGGCGGCGAGCAGCATGCCTTCGTGCACGTCGCGCTGGTACCAGTTGGTCGGCGCGTTGTCGCCGATGTGGATGTCACTGAGAAAGGCGATGACTCGCGCGCTCATCGGGGGGCCTCACAAGAGGTGGCGGATCTTGATGTCGAGGTAGCGGTTGATCAGCGAGGGGGTCAGATCGCGCGTCTCGACGTCGAGCACCAGCGCGCCCTGGGCTTGCAGGTCGCGCAGCAGGCGGTCGCGCCAGCCGAGCAGCTCGGCGGCGGCGGCCTGGGTGTAGAGCGCGATGTTGTCTTCGGCGCTGGTCTCGGGGTGGGCCAGGCGCTCGACGTCTTCGTCACGGAAGATGACGCAGAGCACCAGGTGGCGGCGGCGCACCGACCGGATGGCCTGCACCAGCATGCGCGCGCTGACGTCGTCGACGACCTGGGTGAAGAGCACCAGCAGGCTGCGCTGGCGCACGCGGGCGCCGAGGGCGCGCATCGCGGCGGGCAGGTTGGCGTCGACGAGGCGCGGGTAGCGATCGAAGACGGCTTCGACGAGCTGGCGCGTGGCCTTGGCGCCGCGTTTGGGCGCGACGAAGGCGTCGACGGCGTCGCTGTAGCTGACGAGGCCGATGTTGTCGCCCGAGCGCGTGGCGACGTGGGCCAGCAGCAGCGTGGCGTTGAGGGCGTGGTCGTAGAACGAGAGGCCGGCGGTCTCGGCGGTCATCAAGCGGCCGCCGTCGAGGATGAAGACGACGCTCTGGTTCTCTTCGGTCTTGTAGGTGCGCACGATCAGCTCGCCCTTGCGGGCGGTGGCGCGCCAGTCGATGGCCCGGTAGGCGTCGTCGCGCTGGTACTCGCGCAGGCTGTCGAACTCGTTGACGTCGCTGCGCCGCCGCGTGGGGCGCACGCCGGCCATCTCACGGTTCTTGCGGGCGAGCAGCTCGAAGGCGGCGACGGCGCGGATGTCAGGGTAGACCTTGACCCAGTCTTCGGCGGGGATGCGCTGCTGGCGCAGCCACAGGCCCAGCGGCGAGCGGTAGCGCAGGGTATGGGCGCCGAGGGCGTGCGCGCCGCGGCGGCGCGGGCGGATGCGATAGGTCAGCGCGGTGTTCACGCCGCGGCGGAGCCGGATGCGCGCCGGCAGGTCGTTGCGCTCGGCCGCCGGGAAGACGTCGTCGGTGACCTCGACGATCAACGTGCGGCGCGCGACCGAGCGCAGCGTCAGCGTGACCTTGGCCCAACGGTCGAGCGACAGCACGGGCGGCACATGCCGCTCGACGAAGATCAGCGGGCGCCTCGCGAAGAGCGCGTCGACCGCGGCGAAGAGCAGGATGCCGGCGTCGGCGGCGAGCATGGGCCAGAAGAGCTGCTCTTCGAAAAGCGCGGCGAAGGCCAGGGCCAGCGGAGCGATGGCGGCCAGCACAAAGCGGGTGGTGGGCACGAGGCGCCCACCGACCGACTGGGGCCGGGCTCGGCTCATCCGGCGGCCTTGGGCACCGGCGTCGCTTCGACGACCTCGCGCACGATGTCATCGGCGGTGAGGCCCTCGAACTCGGCGTCGGGGTGCAGGATGACGCGGTGGCGCAGGATGGCGGCGGCGAGCGACTTCACGTCGTCGGGGATGACAAAGTCGCGGCCTTCCATCGCCGCGCGCACGCGGCCGGCCTGCAACAGCGCGATCGAGGCGCGCGGCGAGGCGCCCAGCTCAAGCGCGCGATGGCTGCGGGTGCCGGTGACGATCTCGACGATGTACTGCAAGACATCGGCTTCGATGCGCACCATGCGGGCGGCGTCTTGCAAGACGCGCACGCCCTCGGCGTCGACCACCTGCTGCAAGCCGGCGCCCTCCAGGTCGGAGGGGTCGAAGCCGCGGGCGTAGTTCTCGAGGATGCGCAGCTCGACCTTCTTGGTCGGGTGGTCGACATTGACCTTGAGCATGAAGCGGTCGAGCTGGGCTTCGGGCAGCGGGTAAGTGCCCTGGCTCTCGACCGGGTTCTGCGTGGCCAGCACAAAGAAGGGCCGCGGCAGCGCGCGGGTGGCGCCGTCGACGGTGACGCTGCGCTCCTGCATGGCTTCGAGCAGCGCCGACTGCGTCTTGGCGGTGGCGCGGTTGATCTCGTCGGCGAGCAGAAGCTGCGTGAACACCGGGCCCTGGTTGAACTCGAAGCGTGCGGTCTGCTGGTTGTAGACGTTGCCGCCGGTCACGTCGCTGGGCATCAGGTCGGGCGTGAACTGGATGCGGCGGCTCTGGCAGCCGAGCACCTGGCTGAGCACGCGCACCAGGAGCGTCTTGCCCAGGCCGGGCACGCCTTCGATGAGCACGTGGCCGCGGGCGAGCACCGCGACGAGTACCTGGTCGACCACGTCCTCCTGGCCGAGCAGCACGTGGCCGATCTGGGCCTTGATCGCGTCGCAGGTCTGCTGGAAGACCCCGGCATCCATGGACGAGTTCATCGGGTCGTTCCTCCGACTTCTTTGAGCAAGCGGGACAAGCGGGCCATCACCGTCAGCGGGGCGCTGACCGCGGGCTCGTTGGGAGAGTCGATGGCGCGCTGGGCGGCGTCGAGCAGCGCGTGCACCTCGTCGGGCGCGCGGCCGGTCTGGGCGGCGATGGCGGCGGCGAGCGAGGGCAGGTCGTGGGCGCGGCGACCGGCCATGCGTTGGCGCAGGCGGTCGAGAGCCCAGGTGGCGTACAGGCGGAGCGCGTGGTCCTTGGCCTGGCCGCGGGCGTAGAGCATGCCCAGGGCGCGCACGTGCTCGGCGAAGGCGCGGCGGCCGGTGTGCACCGGGTCGCGGGGCGCGCCGAAATGCACGCCGCGCGAGAGCAGCAGCAGCATCGCGAGCAGGAAGCCCTGGATGAGCAGCGCGGTCAGGCGCGTCTTGTCGACCTCGGGCACGTCGTCGCCGCCGCCGAACGGGTCGTCGAGCAACAGGGCGTCGACCAGCTCGACCGGGCCGTCGGCGCGTCCGAGCTGGCTGAAAAGCCACGTCGCGTTGTCGGCGCAGGCCAGCGAGACGTTGGTGAAGAGGGCGCCGTCGGCGAGCACGATCAGCTCGCCGTATTCGCGGCGCAGATAGTAGGCGTAGGCGGCGCCATCTTCGCGGGCGATCTCGGCGGAGGCGTCGTCGGTCTCGGCGACGAGCGTGCAGGCGGGCGGCACGCCGATCGACAGGCCGGGTCCGGGCGCGATGTCGGTCGTGGTCAGCGGCGCGGCGACGGCGTCGGTGCAGTCGCGCTTGATCTGGAGCTGCTTGGGCGGCTCGGCGCCGTTGGCGACGATCAACATATGGCCCGACTCGGTCCACTCGAGCAGGGCGGCCCATTCGCGGTCGTTCGGCTCGGCGCCGGGCAGCAGCACGATGGCTTCGGCCGGCTTGCGTGGGGCCTCGCCGTCCTTGGGTGCGTCGTCGTCGACCTTCTCGGCGCTGTCATCGGTCAGGGCGGTCAACGGGTCGCGGCGCCAGCGCATGTCGATGCGCTTGCTCTTGGCCAAGGCGATCAGCGCCGATTGGCCGGAGGGCGAGTCGGGCCAGTTATAGGTCGGGCCGCAGCCGCCGAGCACCATCAGCAGCAGCGCGCCCATCA
>JAGQJJ010000339.1 GCA_020430675.1 Myxococcales bacterium | reverse complement strand
GAAGACGAAGCGCGCCGCCTGCGCGCCGAGCTGGCGTTGCGCGAGGCCCGCGCCCGCGACCTCGACGAGATGATCGCCACGCACGAGCGCATGGAGTCGATGCTGGCCGAAGCGGTGCGCGCTGCTGACACCGCGCGCGAGGAAGAAGAGAGCGCCCGCCGACTCGCCGAGGCCAACCTCAAGCTGCTCGACGCCGAGTTCGCCCGCCACCGCGAAGCCCACCCCGGCCGCGGTTGATCCGGGCCGTGATTCGGCGGACTATCGGGTCATGAAACCCTCCACCCGTTGCCGCTACGCCACCCTGGCCCTGTTCGACATCGCCTTCCACAACGAGGGTCAAGCGACGCAGGTGCGCCAGATCGCCGACCGGCAGGAGATCCCTGCGCGCTTCTTGGAGCAGATCTTCCAGGATCTCAAGCGCGCCGAGCTGGTCGACGGCAAGCGGGGTCGCAACGGCGGCTATTTTCTGCGCCGCCCGCCCAGCGAGATCACGCTCGGCGACATCATGCGGGCCACCGATGGGCCCATCGAGGTCAACTTCTGCCAGATGGATGACGGCAAGCCGCTGCACGGCGCCTGCCCGCGCAACCCGCGCTGCATTCCGGCGGTCATCTGGGGCGAGATCTCGGGCCGCATCCGCGCGCTGTACGAGGAGTACACCCTCGCCGACCTGATGCAGCGCGCCGAGCAGGCCGGGCTGACCCGCGGCGAGCCGGGCTACATGTACTTCATCTGAGCCGAACACCAATCGATGCACCCGGTCGACCTGCCCGCCCTGTCCGCCGACGAAGCCGCCCGCTTGCGCGCCCACGCCGAAGCGACGTGGCCCGAGGAGTGCTGCGGGCTCATCGTCGAGACACCGGCCGGCCTCGCCGTGCGCCCGGGCCGCAATCTGCGCGCCTCAAGCGTGGCCTTCGAGCTCGACGCCGCGACCCTGATCGGCGCCGCGCGCCGCGGCGAGCACATCCGCATGGTCTACCACTCGCATTGCGACGCGCCCGCGGCGCCGAGCATCACAGACCTGCGCGCCATGCGCATCGCCGGCGAGCCCACGTGGCCCGGCGTCGATTGGCTCGTACTCTCGGTCTGCGGCGGTCGCCTCGTCGATCAAGCCGCCTTCGCCCCCTGAGTGTGATGACCCCACCGCTCGATAACAGGCTTACGCGCCTTCGCCACCTGCTGCTCGACCTCGACCGGGTGGTCGTCGCCTATTCCGGCGGCGTCGACAGCGCGTTTCTGCTCAAGGTCGCCGTCGATACGCTGGGCGAGCGCGCCGTCGCGCTGACCGCCATCTCGCCCAGTTACCCCGCGAGCGAGCTGGCCGAGGCGCGCGCGCTGGCGGCGGACATCGGCGCCCGCATGATCGAGGTCGAGACGCATGAGCTCGACCGGCCCGGCTATCGCCAGAACGCGGGCGACCGCTGCTATTACTGCAAGACCGAGCTGTTCGACGTGGCCGCGCTCGAGTCGGCGCGCCGCGGTTTGGGCCAGCTCTGCTACGGCGCCATCCCCGACGACCTGGGCGACTTCCGGCCGGGCATGCGCGCCGCCGACGAGCACGCCGTGCGCGCGCCGTTGATCGAAGCCGGGTTGAGCAAGGCCGACATCCGCCAGCTCTCGCGCACCTTGGGCCTGCCCACCTGGGACAAGCCGGCGAGCGCGTGCCTGTCGAGCCGCTTCCCCTACGGCACCGAGATCACGCCCGAGCGTCTCGACCGCGTCGGCCGCTGCGAAGAGCGCCTGCGTCTGCTCGGCTTCCGCGAGCTGCGCGCCCGCTTTCATGGCGACCTGGTGCGCGTCGAGCTGGCGCCCGCCGAGATGCAGCGCGTCTTCACCAACGAAGCGCTTCGCGAGGCGCTGGTCGCCGAGTGCAAGGCGGCGGGATTCATCTACGTGGCCCTCGATCTGCAGGGCTATCGTTCGGGCAGCGCCAACGAGGCGCTGGTTCAACTGCACTGACTTTCTGGCAGGAGGAACGCATGGCCGCGAAGGATCTGGGCTACGAAAAGACGCTGGCCGGGGCCGGCTTTGAAGACGCGATCGCCAAGGTGACCGAGGCGCTCAAGGCCGAGGGCTTCGGCGTGCTCACCGAGATCGACGTGAAGGCCACGCTGGCCAAGAAGCTCGGCGTCGACGTGCCGCGCTATACCATTCTGGGCGCCTGCAACCCGGTGCTGGCCCACAAGGCGATCGGCCTCGACCCGGCGATCGGCCTGCTTCTGCCCTGCAACGTCGTCGTGCGCGACACCGACGCCGGCGTGCACGTGGCCATCGCCAACCCAGGCGCCATGTTCGCGGCGGTCGATGACCCGGCGCTTCAGCCCATCGCCGACGAAGCCGACGCGCGCCTGCGCCGCGTGGCCGAGGCGCTCTAGCAGAACCCGGGGGGCTGCTAGGAACGAAGCCGCAGGAATACCAGAAGGTATTTCGAGTGCTGAGTGACACAGAAATCGGGTCACGGGGGCTTGCTTCGCGAAGGGCCGGGCTGTGCGATACACGCGCGTAGCAGCCCCCGGGGAAAGCCCGCTGCGCTGATCGGCGCCTGGATCCAGATGCCGCCCTGCTCCCCCTGATCCGGCTGCCGTGATCAGCTTGCGCGCCGGGTTCGACGCCGCCTGCGCGGCCCGACGCCCGCGAGTACCCATACCAGCCACCACGACTCGCCCGGGCCGCCGGACCCACCGGCCTCACAGGCGCAGCCGGCGTCGACCTCGCCGCGCACGCAGTCGAGCAGCCGGCCGGGGCAGTGATCGCACGCGTCGCCGACGCCGTTGCCATCCCTGTCGGCCTGATCGGCGTTGGCCTCGACCACGCAGTTGTCCATCAGGTCGCCCACCCCGTCGTCGTCGCTGTCGGGGTCGAGCGGATCGCTGCCGCGCACGGCTTCGGCCCAATCGAGCACGCCATCGCCGTCGTCGTCGTCGTCGCAGGCGTCCCCCTGCCCGTCCCCGTCGGTGTCGAGCTGGCTTGCGTTGGCGACAAGCGGGCAGTTGTCGGCCAGGTCGCGCACGCCGTCCGTGTCACCGTCGACGCAGGCGTCGCCCACGCCGTCGTCGTCGCGGTCGGCCTGATCGGCGTTGGCCACGTCGGGACAGTTGTCGGCGGTGTCGAGGATGCCGTCGTCGTCCGGGTCGGCGCAGCCGGCCACCGTGATCCGGTGCAACAGGTACTGCTCTTCGCGATCACCCTCGATGAAGAAGACATAGAGCGGGTCGCCAGGGGCGGGCACCCGGTCCGTCTGCCCAGTGACCTCGCTGGTCGTCGGCTCGGCCTCGGACCACCCACGCGCCTCGACCGTCCAGGTCTCGTCCCCCGGGGTGAAGGTGCCCTCCACCCACACCTCGGCGCCCACCGTGATGCCGAGCACCCCGCCTTGGCCCATCGCAGCATCGCTCGACGACATGGTCGCTTCGAGGCCCTCGTAGATCACAGCCTGCAGGCTCATGGGCGCGCCGTCGCCCGTGTTGATGAAAAGCAGGCGCTCGGCCGAGCCGATGCCGACGAAGAAGTCGTTGTCGCGCGTCTCGGGCGTGTAGCGGTAGGCGAGGCGGAAGGGCCCCCTGCACCCCGCGGGAAGAGGTAGCCGGTAGGTTCGGGCCAGGGCGCAACGGCCGAAGGGCGGGTTCTCGTCAGGGCACTGGGGCCGGTCGCCCCCGATCCAGCGCAGCCGGCTGCCATCGACCTCGTAGAATCGGGCGCCGTCGGGGCCCGTGTCGACGCTCATCTCGGTCCAGCGCGGGTGGGTGAAGATCTCGGCGCCGAGCCACTCGCGCGTATCGCGATCGCACGCGTCGCCGACGCCGTCGTCGTCGAGGTCTCGCTGGATCGGGTTGGGGTGCTCGGGGCAGTTGTCGTCGCCGTCACAGACGCCGTCATGGTCTCGGTCGTCGTCGCACGGGTCGCCTTCGACCGGGGTGAGCGCGCCGATCGCCGAGCAGTCCAGCGGGCGGTCGTAGATGCGCGCCTCTTCGATATGCGCGTCGAGCGCCCCGTGCTGCACCCCGTCGGGCAGCCAGTGGCGCGCGCCGAAGAGGACCTCGGCGTCGGCGCCCTGCGACTCGGCCAGGCCGAGGTTGGCGTAGCGGCCGATCGGCACGCCGTCGTGGCACAGGGTGATCTCGCCGCTGAGCTGCCCGCGGTCGCGAAAGGTGACGGCCACCTGGTGCAGCACGTCGAGGTCGGTGAAGTCGACCCGCGTGGCCGCCCGCGAGCGGCTGTGTCCGTCTGACCCGTTCGTCCAGCGGTGGGCCTCTCCGTCGCCGTAGACGATGCCGTCGAAGACGTCGACCGAGACCGCATCGAGGGTGAGCGCGCTGCCCGACGCGGCGTCGAGGCTGTCGAGCGACACCCAGGAGACCAGCGTCTTCTCGACGATGCGCTCGATGCCCGGCGCCGGCCCGGAGACCGCCCAACCCGTTGCATCAGCGCCCAGGCCGTTGACGTCCAGGCGGCCGTCGGCGACCGCGGCGTCGCCTTGAAGGATCAACTCACCCCAATTGCCGGTGACGTCGACCCGCTCCCAGCCGGGCTCGAAGGTCCACTGCCCGATCAGCCGCTCCTGCGCGGCGGCCGGCGCCGCAAACGCGGCCAGCGCCAGCCCGGCGAGCGCGACGCGCCTTGGGCTTCGAGCGCGGACTTCGGCCATCTCACCCTCCGGCGGGGGCGTGGCACCGGGCACGGCCCGTTCAACGCGGCTTCGTCGCCCCCGGGTCGGAGAATGGACCAGCCATGCCACGCCGGGCAATCCCCCCGCGTTGGCCGGCTTCGCCGCGGCGTCCGCCGCCCCGCTGATTCATGTCGAGTCATATTGGTTCACATCGAGTAATGGTTCGCCGCGGGGACCATGAAGATACTCACCCTCGTCGAGCGGTTCTGACCGCCGCGAACCGGTCAATCACCGACGGCCCCGTGAGGCCGCTGCCCTTCGGCGGCCTCGGACGCCCGTGGTGCGCCCGGTTCACCCGACCAACAGCCGACGTCGGGCAGGCCGACCGGCTCTCGTGCTTCAGCAGCACCCCGAGGAGGGGGGATCTCATGAGCGACCAGAAAGTCGGCGTGCGCGCCGCAGATCTGCAATTCAACCGCTGCCGCGCGCTTGTCGCCGGCGCATTGCTGACCGCTGGCCTGGCCGGCCCGGCGCTGGCGCAGGCGCCCGACCGCACGGTGCGCCACTGGACCGGGGCCGAGATCCTGGACCAGTGGACCGAGATGAGCCACGACGGGGGCCCCCACGGCGCCCGCGAATACGAAGTGGTCGGCGACAGCCTGCGCTGGGTCGCCGACA
>JAGQJJ010000338.1 GCA_020430675.1 Myxococcales bacterium | reverse complement strand
GATGCCTTCGGCGTCGAGCACGCGGGCGCGGAGGGCGAGCCCGGCGGGGCTGCCATCGGTCGGCGCGGCGATGCGGGTGGGCAGCGGGTCGCCGGTGGGCGTGCGCAGGTCGACCCAGGGCCGGCCGGCGGGCGCGCCGGCGATCGGCACTGCACGCTGGGCCAGGTGCGCGTTGTCTTCTACGGTGGTGCCATCGGTGAGCTGGCCGTCGAAGGGCAGCACCTCGACCAGCAGCACCGGGTCGAAGTCGGCGCCGTCGAGCGCGGCGGGGGGCGGTTGGAGGGCGGGCGGCCAGTCGACCGAGACCACCGCCGCGCCCGCGCCGGGCACCGCGCCGGTCGCCAGCGAGGCTTCGCCGATGAAATAGGTGCCGCGCTGCCAGCGCTGCGCGTCGAGGTTGCCGATGCCGTTGAGACCGGCGTAGCGCCAGTCTTCTGGCCAGTTGAAGGGCCCTGGGCGCCGGGCGGCGACGTACACGCGCACATAAGCTTCGAAGGCCGGCTCGGGGCCGCGGTTGTGCACCCGCACAAAAACCCGGGCGGGGTCGCCGTGCTCGATGCCGGCGCGCGAGGGCGGGCCACCGGGCGTGCGGGTGACCCAGATGTCGGGGCTGTCGGCGATGGGGCTCGGCGCGGTGCCGTCATCGGCGATGGCATTGCGCACGAACAGGTCGCGGGGTTCGCCGTAGGCCAGCGCGGCGCCGACCGCGGCGGCGGCGTCGATGCGGCCATAGCCCCATTTGGCGTCGGGCAGCACGGTGATGGCGGGTGGCACGACAGCGGTCTCGCGCATCAGGTTGCGCACTTCGATCCACGACAGATGCGGCGCGGCGCTCAGCACGAGCGCAGCGGTGCCGGCGCAGAGCGGCGCGGCGGCGGAGGTGCCGCCGAAGCCGCTGGCGCAGCTCGCGACCGAGACATAGACCGGCGCGCCCGTCGGGTGTGCCTCCTCCACGGGCCGTGCGAGCGTGACCAACCCGGCGTCGGGACCGCTGGTCACCACATTGATGATCTCGATCCGCTCGGGCTTCGGCGGCGGCCCATAAGGGTGGCGCGTATCGAGCATGAACAGACGGTCAGGGGGGCCGGGCGTCGGAAAAGCGCCGGGATCGCTCACGTGAAGTTCGGTGTCGCCCTGGCTGACCGGGCTGGAGAGCGCCGTGACGCGGCGCGCGGAGAAAGTCAGCGCCGTGCCCGTCGGATGTGCGGCGTAGGGGGATCCGAAGAGCTGGAGGGTCGAGCCGACAGGGTCGATCCCGGTGAGCAGATAGCCCCATGTGTCGGCGACGACGACGGTCGTGAAGAGCACGAGGTGGGGAAGCAGGTTGGGGTCGACCGGGATGGAGACGCCGTCGGCGAGGGGCGTGGCGACGTCGAGTGAGGTTGAGGTGTAGACGTTGCGCGCCGGCCAGGGCCCGGTTTCGAACTCCGCGTAGCAGTGGAAGCTGGCGGTGAAGGTGGCGTATTGATCGCCCTCCTTCGCCGCGGGCGCGACCCATTCGATGGCGCCTGGGGCGCCGTACGAGCTGTAGGACGCGATCTGATCCTGCCCGCCGACCACGTCGCTGGCACCGCAGGCGAAGGCGAAGGGCGTGGTCGCCCCAAGGGGCTTGGGGGGGTCGCCCGTGACGCCGTTGTTGCCGCCGGCGAAGAACGTCAGGCAACCCTTGCCACCTCGGCCGCGCATGGCCAGCACCCGCAGCATGGCGACCGTGCTGCCGTCCAGCGGTGCGTCATGGGTCAAGTCTTGCGAACAGACGATCACATCTGCCGGATCGGGCGGCGGCGAAGGGTGGCCGGGGGGCGGGACACCTGCGACCTCGGCGGCCCACAGGAAGGTCGCATCGATGTCCAGCGTGGCGGTTGGTGGGATTGCGCTGATGAGTCGCACCGCGGGCGCCACGCCTTCGACGCCGAAGTCGGCCCAGGGCCCCGAGACCTGGCGGTTGGCGGCAGCCAAGCCGGCGACGGCCAGGCCGTGGTCGTTGATGTCGGCGACGTCGTTGTCGGGCGCGCCGGTGCGGGCGTCGTAGAGCGCGATCACCTTGCCGGCGAAGTCGGGGTGTTGCACGACGCCGGCCGTCGAAGCGAGGCCATTGTCGATGACGGCCAGCACCCGGTCCGGGTCGCCGTAACGGGGCAGGCCGGCCGCCGCCAGCGCCAGTTGCGCCGCTTCGACGTTGATCCGGACGCGATCCCACCCATGGGTGGGATCGGCGAGCAGGTCACCGAGCGCGGTAGGATGCGCCGCGGTCACGCTCTGGGCCCAGCGGACCGACCGGTGGGCCCGCAGGTGGGCGGCCGCTCGCAGGATGTCGAGGCCGACGGTGGGGTCGGCGCCGCACCAGAAGAGGCACGGCGCGGTGGGCAGGGAGCCGCCCAGGCGAAAGCCGGCCACCGGCACTTCGCGCACGATTCTTCCCAACTCGACCGCCGTCGTGCCCGGCGCGAACTCGACGACGGTCAGGGGGAGCAAGACCCGCCAACGCCGATCGCGGGTCAGCTCGGCAGGCCCCGCGGCCAGCACGCGCCGGTCGTCGCCGCGCAGGAAGTTCAGGCCCTTGGGCGCCTGACCGTCGGGCGCCCGAAAGACCACCGTGTCCTGCCGGCGCCGCCGGATCACGCCCTTGTTCGGCAGACGGCGGAGCTCGGACGCGGCCTCGGTCTCATCCACCAGCGCGTCGACATCCTTGCTCGACAGCCCGGGGCGGAGCAGGGCGGCGACAAAGAGCGCCTTGCCCGACGCAAAGGGCGGGATCAACTCGGCCATCGGGGCCTCCGCTCAGTAGGCCGACAGCGAGAAGTTGCCGTAAATCCACCACTTGTTGTCGGGATTTCCGATCATGGCAGTCAGGAACGCCTTGGGATCGCTCCACGGCGCCGGCGTCTCGAGCGACAGCAGCGTGCTGGTGCCACTGACCGGCCCTTGGTAGTCCTTGGTCAGCACCCAGTTGTCATCGATCATGTCGGCGCCACCGGCGCCGGTGTAGCGCATGCGGAAGAGATAGCCACGATCGTAGTCACTGCCACCCACCCGGTTCTTGACGCGGAAGACATAGACCGTGACCCCGGAAGGCGGCGCCGGCAGCTTGTTGATCTCGGCCTGCGTAGGCATGGCCTTGTACTTGAAGTCGAAGATGCCCTTGAACGGCGCGCCGCCCGCGTTCTTGATGGAGTCGAGGTAGGCGGTGAAGGCCACGTCCATGTCGGTTGACGAAGACACCTGGCAGGGCGCGAGGTAGCCGGCCTGCACGCTGAAGGTGATGTCGGGCCCCTTGGCAAAGACATCGCGCTCGGCGGCGTCGTTGAGGGCAAAACGCTCCTTCCAGTCGGTGCCGGACTGGCTGGTGAAGATGCAGCCGAACTGCTTGAACGACGCGCCATCGGGGCGCACGAGGCCGGTCAGTCCCGGGTGGGTCTGCAGGCTGCCGCCCGGCGCGGCGAGGTCGGGCGTGGCATTGTTCAAGACGTGTTCGGCGTCGACGTACTTGTCGATCGCCGACTTGCAGCCGGTCGTCGCGATGCTGGCGAGTGAAGCCAGCAGGAGGGTTTGAAGGGCGAGGCGCATGGGAGCTCCAGGTCTTTTGGGCGAGTTTGCCCGTTGATCAATAGGGGGTCAGCTCGTAGTCGCCATGAACCCACATGGTCAGCGTCGCATCGGCCTTCAGCGCGGTGAGGAAGGCTTTGGCATCGCTCCACGATGGGTTCGCTTCGCGGTCGAGCAGGGTGGTGGTGCCCGAGGTGGGGCCCTCATAGTCTTTGTGCAGGATCCAGTGCTCGGTGACCTGTGTGGTTGCGCGAGAGACATTGCGGCGGATGCGAAGGAGCCATCCGCGGTCGAGCGCGCCGCCTTTGCTCTGGTTCTTCACTCGGAAGACCAGCACGCTCGCCCCGTCAGGCGTCGCCGGCAGCTCACCGATCTGCTTGCTCGAAGGCATGGCGTCGTAGCGAAACGAGAACTGCCCCGTGTAGGGCGCGCCGCCTTCTTTTTTCAAGGCTTCAAGATAGGCCGTGTGCGCCAGGGCCGCCGAGGGCTCGATCGTCTTTTCACACTGCGCGACTGCGTACCCGTCCTCGGTCATGGTGATGTCGGGTCCCTTGATGAAGATCTCGCGCTCGGTGGCATCGTTCAGCGCAAAGCGTTCGACCCACATCGTGCCGGTCTGCTCGGTGAAGATGCAGCCAAACTGCTTGGTGCCGGTGCCATCGGGACGCACGAGGCCGGTCAGGCCGGGGTGGGTCTGGCAGCCGCCGAGCGCCAGCAGCCCTGCGACCAGCAGAGCGGTTCGGGCCAGAGAAGCGGTCAAGATTGCCTCCAGTTCAACAAGGACACAGCATTTTGGGCGTCATCCCCAATCCGCGGCGCCGAGGGCCTCGGCGACCGAGATGATGTCGAGCCGCACCGCCCACTCGACCCGCGGGCGCGAGGCGGCGAGGCGCTCGATCTGGGCATGCCATTCGGGGTTTTGTGCGTCGCGCATCAAGAGACCCAGGCCCTGCAGCGCCAGGTCGGGGATGGTGCATGCCATCGCCTCGCGGGCGAGCGGGGCGCGGCGGGTGGCATGGGCCGGCCCCTCCAGGTGGGCTTCGAAGCACGCGGCGAGCACCATCGGCTCGGTCAGGCCGGTCTGGCGATAGCCGGCGATGGCGGTGGCGACCAGCGCGCGGGCTTGCGCGATGTCCCCCTGCCGCCAGGCGCGCGCGCCTTCGACCAGCGCCAGGTTGGCCGCCAGCCAGGGCGCCACCGCCTCGGCGGCGGTGACCAGATCGGGCCGCGCCGGTCCGGGGGCGCCGTCGCGATACAGCGCGGCCCGCTCGACCCAGACGGCGATGCCTTCGAGCAGCGCATGCCGGGCGATGCGGCCCAGCGCGATGACCTCGCGCGCCCGGTCGAGCGCGGTGGCAAAGCGCAGCGCTTCAAGCCAGGCGCACGCTTCGTTGGCCAGCGATGCCAGGCGCCCGAGCAGCGTGTCCTTGGTCGCCGCCGCCAGGGCATGCAGGCGCGCGGCGTCGGCAAAGCGGCTCTGTCGGTAGCGCAGGTTGCCCAGCCAGCCATTGTATTGCGCGCTGCGCAGCCGGCTGTGGCTGGCCCAGTCGCGCAGCTCGTCGAGCAAAGCCTGCTCGGCTTCGATGCCCCGCGTGCGCACGGCCTCGGTGCGAAGCGCCTGGCGCCAGCATTCGAGGCGGTCATCTTCGAATGCGGCCACCACATCGAGCAGGTCGAGGGCGCGGGTCGGCTCGCCGCCGCGGCAGGCGCGGGCGGCGCGCAGCAGCAGTTCGAGCTGCTC
>JAGQJJ010000033.1 GCA_020430675.1 Myxococcales bacterium | reverse complement strand
TGGCGCTGGACGCTCGGTGCGCTGTTGTGCAGCGGCGCGGCGATCGCCCAGACGCCCGATCCCGAGGCGGCACCGCCCGCCGCCGAACCCGCGGCCGCCGCGCCGGCTGAGACGCCCGCCGCGCCGCCCGTGGCGGCCCCGGCCGAAGCGCCCCCACCCGCCGAGGCGCCACCGCCCGCCGAAGCGCCGCCGCCTGCCGATCAAGGCGCCCCGCCCGCGGCGGACGAGGCGGTCACCCCGCCCGCCGCGCCCGAGCAGGCTGCGGCGCCCGCCGACAACACGGAAGAGATCGTCGTCGTCGGCCGCGCCACCCGCATCGCGCGCCAGAACCTGGCCAACGCCGTCTCGCGCATCACCGCCGACCAGCTCTCCGACGTCGCCGCGCCCACGCTGCAAGACGCACTTCAGGGCAAGATCGCCGGCGCCAACATCCAGTCGAACAGCGGCGCGCCCGGCGGCGGCATGCAGTTGCAGCTTCGCGGCGTCTCGACGATCAACGGCCGCAACGAGCCGCTCTACGTCATCGACGGCGTGGTGGTCAGCGACGTGGCCATCCCGTCCGGCGTGCGCGCGGTGACGCTCTCAAGCGTCGGCTCCAACGGCTCGAACCGTCAGGACAATCAGGTCAACCGCCTCGCCGACCTCAACCCCGATGACATCGCCACCATCGAGATCCTCAAGGGCGCCTCGGCGGCGGCGATCTACGGCGCCAAGGCCAGCAACGGCGTGGTGATCATCACCACCAAAGGCGGCGAACCGGGCGAGACGCGCGTCAACCTGCGCCAGCGCTTCGGCTTGTTTCTGCCCGCAAACAGCCTGGGCTCGCGCAAGTTCGAGACCATCGACGAGGCGCGCGAGGTCTACGGCGAC
The DNA here is from genome assembly GCA_020430675.1 of Myxococcales bacterium. The sequence goes on along the minus strand of JAGQJJ010000033.1, from coordinate 13,489 downwards.
CTGGCTGACACCTATTACACCAGCAAGCAATACGACCACGAAGCCGAGCTGGCCGACCAGCGCGGCCTCTCGTACGAGACCACCGTCTCGGTCTACGGCGGCTCGGAAGACACCGGCTATGCCGGCTCGCTGCTGGTCAAGGAAGACGTCGCGGCCATCCCCGGCAGCGGCTACCAGAAGCAATCGCTGCGCTTCAAGCTCGAGCACAACTTCGGCGAGCGCCTCTCGGTGGTCACCTCGGCCCAGGCGATTCACGCCGACACCCGCCGCGGCCTGACCAACAACGACAACGCCGGGGTCAGCCATTACATGGTGCTGGTCTCGACACCGAGCTTCTTCGACCTCAACAAGAAGAACGGCGCCTACCCGCTCAACCCGTTTGTCGCCAGCGGCGCCAACCCGCTGCAGACCGTCGCGCTGATGAGTGATGACGAAGAGATCTGGCGAGTCATCGCCGCCGGCTCGGCGCGCCTCACGCTGCTCGACACCGCCCAGCAGGATCTCTCGCTGCTCGCCACCGTCGGCGTGGACCACTTCACCCAGAACAACGCGCTGTTCTTCCCGCCCGAGCTGTTCTTCGAAGACGACGACAACGCGCCCGGCACGGTGATCGACACCTGGACCGACAGCCGCAACGCCAACCTCGATCTGAACCTGGTGCACGTCCTCGCGCCCGACCCCAACGGCTTCAGCGCCACCACCTCCGCCGGCTTCCAGCTCGAAGAGCGCGCGCTCGATACCACCTATGTCATCAGCCGCAACCTCAACGCCGGCCAGGACAGCATCTCGGCCGGCACCCAGATCGACACCCAGCAGGATCGCAGCCTCATCCGCGACCGCGGCTTCTACGTGCAGGAAGAGGTGCTGCTGCTCGACCGCACCCTGACGCTCATCGGCGCGGTGCGCGGTGAGCAGAGCAGCGTCAACGGCGACCCCGAGGCGGTCTTCTGGTACCCGAAGGCCGCCGCCGCGTGGCGGGTGCCCTTCGACCTGGGCCCGGTACAGCTCCTCAAGGTGCGCATGGCCTACGGCGAGACGGGCAACCTGCCGCTCTACGGCATGAAATACACCGGCCTTGACGCCACGCAGAGCACCTCGGGCCTCGCGGGCGTCGGCGGCACCGGCGTCGTCGGCAACCCCGACATCGAGCCCGAGCGCCAACGCGAGGTGGAGGTCGGCTTTGACCTGACCGCCTTCGCGCGCCGCCTCAACGTCGAGCTGACGCTCTATCAGCGCACGATCACTGAACTTCTGCTCGAACGCGCCATCGCGCCCAGCACCGGCGCCGAGACCGAGTTTTTCAATGGCGGCGAGCTGCGCAACCGCGGCGTCGAGCTGATGGTCGAAGGCCGCCCGGTCGACGCCAGCGGCTTCACCTGGGACGTGCGCCTCACCTTTGCGCTCAACCGCAGCGAGGTCACCGACCTGCCGGTGCCGGCCTTCAACGCCGCCGGCTTTGGCGTCTCGCTCGGCGTCTTCCGCATCGAAGAGGGCGCCTCGGCCACCCAGATCGTGGGCAACAAGGGCCTGCTGCCCGATGGCACCTGCTGCGTCGTCGGCAAGGTGGGCGACACCGAGCCCGACTTCCGCACCGGTCTGTGGACCCAGTTCGGCTACGCCGGCTTCAAGCTCGGCGCGCTGGTCGACTGGCAGCAGGGCAGCAGCATCATCAACCTGACCCGCCTGCTCTACGACGCCAACCAGAACACGTCCGACTACGAGTCGAAGGGCGAAACGCGGCTCAACCGGTGGGCGGGCGAGGGCCAGACCAGCAGCTATATCGAAGACGCGAGCTTCGTGAAGCTGCGCGAGCTGGTGCTGAGCTGGCAGGTGCCCGATGCCTGGATGACAAGGCTCGATCCCATCGACACGTTCGTGGTGAGCGTCAGCGGCCGCAACCTGCTGACCTGGAGCAGCTACTCGGGCCTCGACCCCGAGGTGAGCAACTTCGGCAACCAGGCGATCGGCCGCAACATCGACGTGGCCCCCTACCCGCCCATGCGCAGCGTCTGGCTGACGCTGAGCGCAAACCTGTGAGGCGCCCCATGAAGACCCGACTCTCGTTTGTGTTTGCCGTCGTGCTCTGCGGGTGCAGCCTTGATGTGGGCGACCTGAACAACCCCAGCACCGAAGAGCTGACCGGCGAGCCCACGGTGGCCAGCGTGAAGGCCGCCGCCGTCGGCCTGATCGTCGGCCATCGCCTCGACCGCGGCACCTATAACGGCTATGTCGCCATGCTCGGGCTGCTCGGCCGCGAGGTGTACAACTTCGACGTGGCCTCCGACCCGCGCTTTGTCGCCGAGATGCTCAAAGGCGCGGGTCTCGACAGCGGAAGCCCGCGATTTGGCGGCAATTTCTGGGTGCAGCCCTATCGCAACATCCGCAACGCCAACACGCTGCTCGGGGCCACCGACAAGGTGCAGCTTCCCGAGGCCGACCGCCAGGCGCTGCGCGGCTTCGCGCACACGATGATGGCGCTCGACTTCGAGGTGCTCGTCGACACCCGCGACACCAACGGCGCGGCCATCGACGTCGCCGGCGACACGCCCGGTCCCATCCGCTGCAAGGGCGCGGTGCTCACCCACATCGCCGACCTGCTCGACGACGCCGACGCCGAGCTTGCCGGTGCCGGCGATGCCTTCCCCTTCGACCTGCCGCCGGGCTTCGCCGGATTTGACACCCCGGCCACGTTCCGTGCCTTCAACCGCGGCGTCGCCGCCCGCATCGCCATCGCGCGGGGCGAACACAACGCCGCGCTCAGCGCGCTCGGCGCGTCGTTCCTCAGCGCCGACCCGGCCGATCCGGCGCTCGACCGCGGCGTCTGGCTCGACTTCGGCGCTGGCGCCGGCGACACGCCCAACACGCTCAGCAACCCCAACCTGTACGCCCATCCCAGCCTGGTCGAGCAGGCCGAAGAAGGCGACGCCCGCGTCGCGCGCAAGATCCGCGAGGTGGCCGGCGATGAGTCCGACCCCGAGGGCAGCGCCGAAGACACCGACCGCGCTGGCAACGCCGCGCAGCTCACCTCGCGCTACAAGTTCACGATGTACCCGAGTCCCAGCGCCCCGCTGCCGCTCCTGCGCAACGAAGAGCTGATCCTGCTGCGGGCCGAAGCCAACGTGGGCCTGGGGCGCATCGACGAAGCGGCGGCCGATCTGAACTTCATCCGCGAACACAGCGGCGCGCTGCCGCCGCGAGAGGATCTCACCGCCGAGAACATCGTCGATGAGCTGCTGCGGCAGCGACGTTATTCGCTCGTCTTTGAAGGCGGTCATTCGTGGATCGACGCCCGCCGCTTCGACCGCTTCGACACCCTGCCACTGGCCAACGACAGCCATGTGGTGCACCCGCGCTACCCGCTGCCGGTCGCCGAGGTTGACGCCCGCGAAGGCAACATCACCTGCGTCGAGTGAGGACCCGGCACGATGTGACAGGGTGAAGTCGCGCAGCGCTTGTTCCGAGACCTCGATTCATCGACGATGGATCGATGTCAGATGCCCTCAAAAGATTGGCCGAACAGCATGGCTTTTCGGATTCCGCCCTCTCGGACCTCCGTCGGTTGCTGCCCCGCGAGGACCAGGTGGATGCCGCCACGTTCGTGCCAAGCGAGCGCGGCGATGATCCCACGCATACCATCGACGTCGCTCCGCTGACCGAGAGCGTTGAGTCGCCCGAGCTGGCGTTCACCGCGCCCTCGAAGCGGTATCTCGACCAGGGTCGCATCGCCAAGGGCGGCATGGGCGACGTGCGCCGGGTCTATGACCATCGCCTCAGCCGCTCGGTGGCGATGAAGGTGATGCGCTGGGAGATGCTGGAGAACCCGCGCGCCCGGGCCCGCTTCATCACCGAGGGCCGCATGACCGCGTCGTTGCAGCATCCGAGCATCGTGCCGGTGCACGACCGAGGCGAGATGCCCGATGGCCGGCCGTGGTTCACGATGAAGTTGGTCGAAGGCCGCACGCTGGCCCAGGCGATCGCCGACGGCATGCCCATGCGGCGCCTCATCGATGCCTTCGGCCGCATCTGCGACGCCATCGCCTACGCCCACAGCCGCGGGGTCATCCACCGCGACCTCAAGCCCCATAACATGATGGTCGGCGCCTTCGGCGAGGTGCTGGTCATGGACTGGGGCCTCGCCCGCCATCTCGACCAGGCCGACGATCCCATCCGCGGAACCTGGCCGACCGATGAGTCATCGCTGATGACTCGGGTGGGCGAGGTGCTGGGCACGCCGGCCTATATGGCACCCGAACAGGCCGCCGGCCGCCAGGATGAGGTGGACCGCCGCAGCGATGTCTATGGCCTGGGCGCCATCCTCTACGAGATTCTGGCCCGCCGACCGCCCTACGAGGGGCCAGCGCGCATGGTCTGGGCCGCGCTGCGCGCTGGCGGCCCGGCGGCGCTGCCCACCGATGCCCCCGAGGCGCTGCGCAACCTGTGCGAACAGGCCATGGCGCGCGAACCCGCCCGGCGCTACGCGGACGCCGGCGTGCTCGCCGAAGCCATCCGGCGCTGGCTCGACGGCGAGCTGCGCCGCGCGCAGGCCCGGGCGATCGTCGAACAAGCCAAGGGCCTGATCCCACTGAGCGAAGCCTATCACCGCGAGGCGCGCCGCCTTCGGTCCGAAGCCGCCGCCGCGCTCGACGCCGTCGCCTCCCATGCCTCGGTCGAAGCCAAGCGCCCGGGCTGGGCCTTGGAGGACGCCGCCGAGCGCGCGCGCCGCAACGCGCGGCTCAACGACGTGCAGTTCCGCCAGCTGCTGCACTCGGCGCTTGAGCTGGCCCCCGATCTGGCCGCGGCGCGCGGCCTGCTCAACGCCCATTACCGCGCCCAGCTCCTCGACGCCGAAGCCGAGCGCGACGCCGACGCCGCCGCCGAGTACGAAGCGCTGCTGCGCAACCATGACCCGACCGGCAACGCCACCTGGCTGCGCGGCGATGGCCGCCTGACGCTGGTGACCGACCCCCCCGACGCCCAGGTGCGCCTCTTTCGTTTCGTGTCGGTCGACCGCCGCCTCGAGCCCCAGTTCGTGCGAACGCTGCCCAATACGCCGATCGTGGCGATGCCCCTGGCCATGGGCAGCTATTTGCTGCTCATCGAAGCCCCGGGCCGAGCGACGGTGCGCTATCCGGTGCATATCCGGCGCGGCGAGCACTGGCTGGGCGCGGTCGACGGTCTGCAGACGCCGGTGCCCATCCAGCTGCCCGAAGCACACGCGCTGGGCCCTGGGGATTGTTACGTGCCCGCCGGCTGGTTCGACAGCGGCGGCGACGCCGATGCCATCGATGCCCTGCCCCGAGCGCGGGTCTACCTCGATGGCTTCATCATCCGCCGTGACCCGGTGACCAACGCGGAATACTGTGCCTTCCTCAATGCCATGCTTGAGGGAGGGCATGACATCGCCGGGCTGGTCCCCGCCGAGCTGGCCGGCAGTGATTTCCCGACGTTGGCGCCGGGCCCCGACGGTTGGTTCCACGTCGAAGCCTCAGACCCGTCGATCGAGGCGTCCTTGTGGCCGGTCATCAGCCTCACCCAGGCAGCCGCGCAGGCATATTGCGCCTGGTATGCCAGGCAGACCCGGAAGCCTTGGACGTTGCCAACCGATCAGCAATGGGAGAAGGCCGCCCGTGGCGTCGATGGCCGACACTTCCCATGGGGCGATCACTTCGACCCGATCTGGACCAACGTGATGGGCAGCACGCCGCACGCGCCGATGCCCTGCGCGGTCGACCGGTTCCCGCTCGATGTCAGCCCGTATGGCATGCGCGGGGCGGCGGGAAACGTGCGCGACCACTGCATCAACACCTATCAGCGAGACGGTGGGCGAAATCCGCAAGGCACCGCGTCGTCGACATCGTCCGACATCTATGTGGTGAAGGGTGGCTCATTCACCAGCGTGCAACGCTTCTGTGCCTGTGCCGGCCGCTTTGGCATGCGCCAGGATCTGTCCTCGCCCAGTGTGGGCTTCCGCCTTGCGCGGTCGCTGGTCTGATCGGGGCGCGGTACGGGGCTGGCAGGCGCCTGCCAACCCCGCGCCGGCGCACAGCGGTGCGCGGCACCGTTGTCAGACGTCCAGATCCTCCACCTTGTACGACGGCGAGGTCGCGCTGCCGCCCGAATAGAAGAGCAGCGTATCGGAGTTGCCGCCCAGGGTGCCCGAGCCGCTCGCGCCGTAGAACGAGAGCTTGTAGTTGGGCGCGTCCCCCGAGGCGACGTGCGTGACCAGGCGGCCGACCTCGGTCGTGTCGATCTTGACGATGTACTCGGGCGTGACCGACGCGCCATTGCTCTGCCAGCTCAAATTGGTATTGAACCGCCAGACCAGGGAGTGATCGACCGTCGGCGCCGTGCCGGTGACGTCGTAATAGCCGACGATCTTGAAGTCGAGCGCCGGCCAGGCGCTGCTGTTCCAGGCCCAGACATGGGTGCCGCTCTTCCATCCGTTGGCGGTCAATGGCGAGCCCAGGCCGGCGCCGGCGACATACAAGGTGCCCAGCGACGAGCCATCGCTGATCTTCTTGATGTTATAGCCCGAGACCTTGCTGCCAATGCCCGGGAAGACCTGACGCGCGACCGCCGCCTTCGGCTCGCCGTCACCGGTCACGCGGTTGGCGAAGTCATGGCCCACCCGCCGCTGGCGCTGCCGCCGCGAGGCATGCAGGCGCACCGTCTGCGGCACCCGAAGCGTCTCGATCAGCGTCTGCGCGCGGTCGCGCAGCCCCTGATTGCTCAGCCCGAAGGCGCGGCCATGCGCTTCGGTCTCTTCAACGCCCCAGCGATTGAGCAGGTTGGTGACCGCCCACGAGAACGCGCCGCGGACGCCGCCGTCGACCTCCACCTCGTAGCTCGGCTGAGCGCCTTCCGAGGCGGTGAAGACCACCGTGCCCAGCTTGCGGGCATCAAAGCGCACCGCGGTGGTCGTGCGCCCGGGGCGCAGGCTGCGCACGGCGGTGCCGACCGGCGCGGCCTCGGCCCCGGCGAAGCAGGTGTCGAGGAAGACGGTCAGCTCGGCCGACTGACCGCGGCCGCGCAGCCGCGCGATCACATCATCGGTCGGCAGGGTGTTCTGCAGCTCGCCGGCCGGGCCCTGGGCGATGTCGCTCGGGCACAGCACCGAAGCGCCGTGCGCGTCCTGATCGCCGTGCCCGATATAGGCCGCGATGCCCTTGGCGCCCTGCGCGCCTTCGAGCTGCTGGCCGAACGCCTGCATCGCCGCAAGCAGGGTCTCCCGATCGGCGTCGCGCAGCGAGGCCTCCGCCGCGTCCGGTCCCAGATCAGCGACCGTCAGCCGGGGTGATGTGCAGAGGATGATATTGCTGGGTGGCACGCCCAAGGCACGCACGAGGCGCCAGTAGGCGATGGCATCCGCAATGGCACCGGGAAGGTTGCGACCGCCGGTCGCATCAAAAGATGAGTAGTCCGAGATCCCGATGATCAGCGCGCGCGCGTGATCACAGCCTTGCTTCGCCTGCATCACTGTTTCCTCCCATAGATCGAAGCCACCGAGGGGCTAGTGCAACTTTACATAATCACCGTCGAGAGGCCAATGACCGGAGATGACCCAAAACCGGCAGAAATAACGCCAAGATGACGAACACCTTTACAGCGGCGGCGTCAGGCGCCCATACTCCGCGGGCTGCGATGGGAGGCGAAGATGGCGCCACGACTCGACATGTTGGGAATCACCACCGACAATCTTTTGGAGTCCCTCCGATTCTATCGATTGCTCGGCATCGACGTGCCTTGTGCCCAGGGCGATGAACCCTACGTGGAGTGCGCCCTGCCGGGCGGCCTGCGGCTCTCGTGGAACGCCGTCGAGATGGTGCGCAAGCTCGACCCGAGCTGGCAACCCCCCGCCGGTCATCGCTTGGGCATGGCTTTCCTGGTCGACTCACCCGCCGAGGTTGATGCCACCTGGAAGGCCGTCACCGATGAGGGCTTCAAGAGCCATCGCGACCCATGGGATGCCTTCTGGGGCCAGCGATACGCCGTCGTGGTCGACCCTGATGGCAACCTGGTCGATCTGTTCGCCTGGCTGCCCAAAGACGCCTGAAGGCGGTCAAAGACAGTTCTCGTTGGCGCGAATCCGGGGCACGAAGCCCGGCGGGATGACCGGCACCGAGCTGAGTGAAAATGACCGCGGCGTCAGGAGTTGCCGCGTGCGATACTGCACGTCGATATAGTAGACCGTGTTGCCATCGGGCGCTGGCACCAACCCACCGTAGAGCCCCCCGCCCTGGTCGTCGAGGTCGACCGCGCCAAAGAGCCAGGCGCTGTCATTGCTCCACCAGTAACGCACCGACTCCACTTCGAGGCCGGCGCCGGGATCGCCCACCGTCGCCACCGCCACCGCCGCCGCGCCCGCCGGTTGCAATGCGAGCGTCGGCGCTGGCGGCACATGCTCGAAGAACGGGTCGAGGCCGAAATAATGGCTGAACCACATGAGCTGTCCGCCCTCGGCATGCACCCGGGCGCGCTCTTCGATGACATTGGCAGGCTCGACGCCGCTGATGGCATAGCAGCCATGATCGTAGTTGGCGCTGATCGAGGTGCGCTTCTCCGGGTCGGGCACATTGGCATAGGTCGCCACGTGCGCGGTCAGCGGGAAGAACTCATCGGTGCTGCCGTTGACCATCAGCACATGGGCCCGCGTGCCGGCGATGAGCTGCGCGGCGTCCAGGTTTTCGAGCAGCGTCAGCCACTCGACGCTGTTCACGTCGAGGCCGGCCTGGGTGAGCAGCCCATGCTGCCACGCGGTCGGCGAGCGCACCGCCTCACCCCATGCGCCGGTGCCGCTGAGGGGCACCGCGACCTTGATGCGGTCGTCAACGCCGGTCGCGATCAGGGTGGCCACCGCGCCCGCCGAATAGCCGGTCATGCCCAGCCGCTCGGGATCAACGTCCGGGTGCTGCGCGAGGCAGCCCAGCCCGCGCATGGCGGCGACCGCGTGGCCCCAGAACCAGCTCCCGCGCAGGTCGGGCACCACGTCGAACATGCGACGGCCGTTGTCATGGCCCGCGGGCAGACCCTCGCTCGTATTCTCGGGCGCGTTGCCGCCGCCCGGGCCGGTATAGGCGAGCACAAAAGCGTGCAGCAGCGACGCGGGACCGGTGGCGTGGCTCTCTTCGGCGAAGCCGCCCAGGCCGTGGGCCTGAATGATGCCCGGCAGCGGGGCGGCGCCGAGAGGCCGCGCGGCAAACCCGCGGATGCGGATGGGATGCAGCGCGCCGTCGCGGGCCTCGTAAGAGACGTAGCTCACGTTCCAGACGTCGAGCGCCACGCCGCTGCGCAGCGTCTGGCGCGGGCGCTCGAACTGGCAGTCAAGCGTGCTCGGGTCGCGCAGGAAGGCCAGGTCGAACAGCGGCGGCGGCGCCATCGGCCCGGCGTCACCGGCCATGGCATCATCGACCATGGCATCGCCCGTGGCCGCGTCGACGACCGTGGCATCGTCGGCCAGGGCATCGCCGCCCGCGCCATCGAGCCACATGCCATCCCCGACCATGGCATCACGCAGATCCGCATCAAGCGCGCCCATGTCATCGACCATGCCATCGACGCCGCGATCCGACCGGCGGCCCATGGCATCGGCCATGGCATCCCGCGCTGCGTCCTCGACCCGGGCATCATCGGGGCGCTCCGCATCCCCCAAGGCATCGCCGCCGCCCGCGGGCGCGCCGGCCTGATCGTCGCAGCTCACCCCCGCGAGGCACGCCGCAAACAGCAGCGCCCGGCCCGCCAGGCGCATCACTCCGCGTCCACCGCGATGACCCCGTAGCTGCGGCGCAGGCCCAACGGGGCCACGCCATGCGAGAGCGGGCTGTCGCCGATATAGACCCCGCCGAGCGTGCGGAAGACCTCTTCGGCGTAGATCGTCTGCCCCATGTCATTGAAGTGCAGCGCGTCGAAAAGGTAGTCATGCAGCGGCAGCCCATCGGCGGCCCCGTACATGTCGGCGAGCAGCAGGTGCGCGTCATCGGTCGGGATGAGCGAGCGCGCCAGCTCCAGAATCTCGCTGATCGTCTGCTGCCCGAGCAGGTTGCCCGCCAGGCCCCAAAGCACGTTCTCGGTGGCCTGGCTGTAATCGGCGTAGAGCAGGTAGGCGATGTCGGCGTCGGGGTTCACCTCGCGAATGGCATGGATGATCGTGATCACATTGGCCACGATCTCGACCACCAGGTCGCGTGCGCCTTCGATGGCGGCGGGGATGTTCTGGAGCAGCGCCGGGTTGCTGACATAGGCCATCAGGTCGTTGCCACCGATGGTGATGAGGATGACATCGGCTTCAGCGAGCTGCGGGCGCAGGCGGTTCTCGAAGAGCTGGCCGCCGGGCAGCCAATCGGTCGAGGTGGTGCCGGCGACCGCGATGTTGCGGTTCTCGATCTCGGCCAGCGGCGCAAACAGGGTGGTCACGCGCTCGGGGAACAGGACCGGGTCGCCGATGACCGCGATGCTGTCGCCGAAGGTGAGCATGACCGCGCCGCCGTCTTCGGCGATGGCCCGGGCGAACCGGCCGGTGCAGTTGCGCTGCGAGCATCGCATGCCCTCGGGCACGTCAGGCATGACCAGATAGGTGCCCGGCATCAGCTCGGGCGACACATAGCTGCCATCGTCGCAGACATCGGCCGCCTTCTGGCCATCATGCCCAACGATGAGCACCGCGCCCTCGGGCCGCGCGGTGTCGACCTCGGGGTCGTAGCCGCCGGCGTAGGGGCTCTGGTCGCTGCCATCTTCGTCCACGTAGAGCCAGCCGTTGACGCGCTTGTCGTCGGCCATCTGGCCGCATTCGCCCACCGGCTCGTCGACCGGCGGCATCGGCTCGGCGTCGACCTCGGGCGGCGCCATATCGGCCTCGGGCGGGGCCATGTCGGCCTCGGGCGGTCCTTGATCCGCTTCGGGCGGGGCCATATCGGCCTCGGGCGGGGCCTGATCCGTCTCCGGCGGCCCCTGATCGGCCTCCGGCGTGCTCATATCGCCTTCGATCGGCCCCATCTCCGCTTCGGCCATGGCATCGTTCGTCGCGCCATCGCGCTGCGGATCGCCGTCGCCCCCCGAGGGTTGACAACCGACCAGAACGGCCAGACCCAGCATCCAATACGCGGACCGCTTCATGACCGTCTCCCCTGCGTCGGCGTCACGGGCGCTCGTATAGCCGCTCACCCCCGTTGATCGCAACCCGCTTGGCCCATCATCGGCCACGCCGGATCCGCCCGAATCCCTCAGTCGCGACACGATTTGCGGCCGTTCATCCGGCGGCGCCGCCCCTCCCGAAGCGCCTGGCTCAGCGCGGTGGCGTCGGCGGCGCGTAGCAGTCATAGCTGCGCTGGGTGTGCACGCGGCCGTCGCGCACTTCGATGACCGCGCAGATGCGCGCTTCGAGCCGCGTGCCCGCAGCCAGCGGACCCAGATCGATGGCGGTGATGCCCGACCAGTCGAACTCGGCGACGACCCGATCGCCGTCAACGGTGAAGATCGGCGGGCCGTAATCCTGGCGGGCCATCATCTGCGCGCCGAGTGTCAGCCCGCGCAGGACGGCCTCGCGATCGCGCGCCCGGGTCTTCGGGGTCATCGCGTTGGCGTATTCGATCTGGGTCATCTCGGGGTGCAGCAGCGCCTCGACCGCCTCGCGCGGCCCGCCAGCGGCGACCAGTTTCAGGTAGCGTTCCACGATCTTGCGCGCTTTCACTGCGGCCTCCTCTTCCGTGCGCCGCCGAGCGTAGCTGGCCATGTCACCGCGCGCACGTGCCTTTTGGGTGTCAACGCGCGGTCATTCGTCGGCGCCAACGCGCGGTCACGCCGCGGCCGGAACGGCGGGCTGCGCGGTTGGCATGCCCCATGCTTTCTGGCCCCGGTGAAACCCGAACCCAGGAGTTCATCATGGCTCGCCATCCCCTGTTGACCGCCGCCCTCTCGACCCTGCTGCCCCTCGCCGCGCACGCCGCGGATGACACCTGTCTCATCGGTGAACACACCGGCATCGACCCGGGCGACGCCCGTACCGTCACCGGGCTGGTCTGCGAAGAGCTCGCCGCCCGCGGCGTGCCGGTCGGCGCACCCCAGGAGGCCCCGGGCGACGGCCGCGTCTGGCATGTGCGCCTCAACAAGCTGGGCGACGGCGCGCTGCTCTCGCTGAGCGAAGAGTCGCCACCGGGCAAGGTGGTCTATGCGCAACGCCTTCAGATCGGCGATCTGAAAGAGTCTCCGGTCGCCGCGCGGCGGCTGGCAAAGGCGGTCTCGCGCCACCAGCCGGTGCACGAGACCGCGCAGGTCTCGAACATGGTGCAGGAAGAGACCCGCGCCTATGCCAAGATGCATGGTGAGGTGCTTTGGGATGCTGGCGTCGTCGGTGGCTTCGTCGGTGGCACCGACACCGGCCTGGCCTATGGCTTCACCTTGGGCGTCGGTTATGAGGCCGCATCGTGGGCCATCGGCTCGGACATGCGCTTCCTGTTTGCCACCGGCGACGCCCAGCGCGCCGAAGATGGGTGGGGGGACTCCCACGAGGAGAAGTCCGCCTCGGCCTTCATGTGGGGGGTCGGCGCGCGCTACTTCTTCAGCGAAGGCAGCGTCTCGCCCTTTGTCGGCGGCGGCCTGGCGTTCACCGCGCTCTCGGTCGACACCATCGAGGCCCAGGGCGACAAGACGGGCCTCGGCGCCTACGCGGCGGTCGGCGTCGAGATCTTCCGCCTGCACGAGAGCCGGCTCGCCATCGACGCGCGGCTCGACGTGCCGTTCTTCGATGTGCCGGTCGTGTCGTGGTCGGATGACTCGGTCGAGTCGAGTCATCACCTGCCGGTCAGCCTCGCGGTGACCTACGCCTGGTGATGGCATCGATGCCATGGCGTTCATTGCTCCGACCGGCGGCGATGTGCTGAAATGACGGCATGCACGCTGCTCATGCCGCCGTTCGTGCCACCGAGGTCTTTGGCCTGCGCCCCCTGATGCCCGCCGTCAGACAATGTCTCGACGGCATCTTCGGCGATGGCCTCGTGCCGCGCTCGAAGTGGGGGCCGTCGTCGCTGCGCATTCTGCGGCCGCACATCTCACTGCCGCTGTGGCTGGGTCGCCGGCCGCCCGATGGCAAGGTTCTCATCTATCAACTGCCCAACCGCGTGGTCGCGCCGCCCGAGGCGGGGTACAGCGTGCGCATCACCTACGCCCTCGACTTTCGCGGGCGGCGCATGACCTATGACAGCCATGTGGGCACCGACTTTGCCGTGCCGCCGGGCACCGTGGTCGTGGCGCCGGCGGCGGGCGTGGTGCGGGTCGTGGCGAAGCAGATGCAGCGCGGCGGTTTGCAGGTGCTCATCGACCACGGCGACGGCCTCGCCTGCACGCTGGCGCACCTGTCGCGCGCGCTGGTGCGCCCAGGTCAGTCCGTCGCGCGCGGCGAGCCGGTGGCGCTGTCGGGCATGTCGGGCGTCGATGGCGTGCTGTTCTTCCCGTGGCTCGCGCCGCATGTGCACATGAACGTGCTGCTCGATGGGGTCTG